>LCCS01000044.1 GCA_000998045.1 Parcubacteria group bacterium GW2011_GWD2_42_14 | reverse complement strand
GAAGCCTGTCACGGTCATTTTCTGTTAAATGTCTAAACGAGGCACGTTTTTTCATACAATTCAATCCTACATGAATTGCATTTCAAAAGAGAATTTTCAGGTTATTGCTCCAAGTATTCGCAAAATGTAAAAGGCGCCGAGAGGGATTTGCCTCCGAGTCAGTAATCATGCTACGCACTTGAAAAAACTAAGTGCTTGCGACCCCGTCTCAGCATTTGCTTAATTATTACCAAAATAGTTGTGCGTCCCAGTACCAGAGCAAAGCTCGGTACGGGACAGCTACGGTGTTACCAACAAAAAAATCCCTTAAGGGATTTTTTTGTTGACACCTGTGCGCCGAGAGGGATGGGTAATACAAAAGACCGTCACCTTGTAAACAAGATGACGGTCTTTGGAGGACCAGAACGAACTGAGTGCTATATGATTTTGGGAGATGCTTTAAAGCTTCGTGTTAGGTTGGGCAGATATGCCCCGTAATCACACTTTCAGAGGTAGAATAGGGAGTGCAATAGTCGTCAAAATCAATAATTTCATCATCTGGATACGCTATTTCAACGGGCGGCAGAGCATAGTCTGGGCTACTGCAGCTTGGGCAGTGGACAAAAGTAATCAATGCTACTCTTTCGAAGAGTTTACCTTGTTTACGTTTAAGAAAAGATGATCGCTCAACAAAACTGATTGGCTGATTTGTTTGTTTACATCTCCAAACATCTTCTATTTTTACAGCGTGGGTGTTTAGGAAATGTAAATCACTTTTACGTAGTTTCATTTTTTTCTCCAACGAAATAGGTTAATTGTCTTACTATACTCAATCTAATTATATACTGCCTTTTTGTGTCTAAAATGCAAGCTGAGTTGGATAAGTAGGTGCCTACAGGTGGTGTACATAACTTCATGTGCTTAAAAACTATGTATGTTATTTTATGCTGCAGCATTATCTGTTTGTATTGACTAGTATTAATTTTCGTTAGCTAATTTGTTGTAAGGGGTGTATACTATGTTTACAGGGTTAGAGCTATTGCTACCCACGCTCATCAGATTTTGAACCAAATGTTAGTGCGAGAAAAATAACTCATTCCGCATATTGATTACAGATACATCTTATATCTGAAGCTGCACCGCGTAAGTAGGAGCAGAAAACGAAACAGTAGCGGATTAGTTACGTGCTCAAAGCATAGCTGAATTTCCAGTTCCATTTTAGCCAGCATACATGTAAATCGTGTTTGCTTGCGTTCACAACTTGCTCCTTATGTTAAAAATAGTATACAAAAAAATGTATTCCCGCACTACTCGTGTAGTGGTAGGTGGTATATTAATTTTGCTTGCTCCGATAGTACTTTTTGTCTCTCATTTGTTTATATCCACTCATAATAAGACACAGATAAGTGAAAATGTTGAGTTGTTGGAAAAGGGCTTACGTTCTGATGAGTTATATTTGTTGGCACAATCTCAGGAATTGAACGCAAGTGAAACTTTCGACCGTCACCTTCAGTCAGGCGAACTAGCCGAGCTTCTGTCTTCTGCAATAGCCGAAAAAGATCGCCGAAAGTTGGATGGACTTCTTATCACTGATGCTAATGGGGTAGTGGTTACCCGCACCAAAGCTGTCCAACAGAGAGGTGATTACATATTACACTCGACATCTTGGGGTCGCGAGGTGCTTAATGGGAATGAAGTGGCCTCTATTGAAGCTGGTGTCGCGTTTCCACTCGTGGTACAAGGCGTTGTTCCTATGGAGCGCAATAGCAAGCTGTTTGGATCGATTGTTTCATCGTATGTCGTAGACGATGCATACGCTATTCGTTCCCAACAACAATGGATGCCTCGTGACACCCATATCGCTTTTCACGTTCCTGGTAAAGGGGTAATTGCAGACAGCTTCATTAATGACGAGTATAGTACACTTTTAGCTTTCTATTTCACGGAGGGGATGAATGACTTAGGTACTACAACCATCAGGGTTGTTATTGGAGGTGATCAGTATTTGGTGCAGAGTGTCACCTTGAAAGGGTCTACTGACTCACCGGGGCATGTACTCATTTTTTTTCCTTCAAAGTCATTTTTCTATCAGATTGCTATTGCTAGTGCAACTGCTCTCTTAGTACTTGGTGTGATTGTATTGTTGACGCTATTGTTGCAGAAGAAAAAAAATATGTTGCTCTTTGGGTGGGTAAGTATTTTTTTGTGTGCAGTAGTATGTGTATTTGTGTATATAGGGTCTGGGAACTATTTTGCAAAGAATGCCATCATTCTCTCTCTTCCGCACTACACGATTTATAATTCAACGTTGGAATTAGACCCACCGTCAGCAACCCTTAGTCAGCAATTTGAATACCGTGTTGGGATTAAATTGTTAAGCGGGGGAGAGGCAATCAATGCTGCAGAAATTTTGTTAGCATACGATCCTCAAAAGATACAAGTTATTGAAATTGACTTCTCACGTTCATTCTGTAATCAAAGTCTTATTCTTCAGCGGGATATAGATAATAACGCGGGCCTTGTCCATATTGTTTGCGGAATACCTGGTACGGGATTTTCTGAACGTTCAGGTATTGTTGCTGATCTTTTCCTGCAGCCGACTGAAGATGGACTATTCACTCTGAAGTTTGCTCCAGAGACTAAAGTGTTGGCTAGTGATGGACTTGGTACTGAAGTTCTAAGATATGCTGTTGATGGAAGCTATGTTATCGCAAAGCAATTGGGACCAGAGGAGACTGTTTCGGGGCAAACGTTGGTTTTTTCACCTACGCATCAAAATCAAGAGAGGTGGTACAGCAAAAGAGAAACTGTATTCACGTGGACACAGCGAAATGACAGTACATATCGGTACAGTTTTGATAACTCTATTGAGGATGGTTTTACTTCAGCAACTTCTATCAAGGGCGACACACTACAAGTTGCCGTACTTACTGACGGTATTCATTATTTTACACTAGAGAGTCGAAGTGATGCAGGTGTGCAGCGTGTTAATTACAAGGTCAAGATTGATAGCCAGTCGCCAATTCCTCCCACAGTGAATGTAAGTACAAATAAGCCGCATGTAGGTGAACTTGTACGATTTGAATTTATGGGTAGTGATGCACTAAGCGGACTTCAGTCAAATTTCTATATAAAGTTCGACGATGGGATTTTTTTCCCCTTTGGAAATTCATTTGTAACAGCATTCTATGAATCTGGAAAACATACTGTAACTGTGCGAACATATGATCTTGCAAATAACTTTAGTGACACTGTGGTTCCTATTGTCGTGCAGTCGCAGTTACAAGCTGCATTAGGTAGCCTTTTCCAATGATCTCGCATAACGTTTTTTCGATTCCTTCAGAAGTACCAATCTCGGTCCACAGAAAACAGACGGGGAGGGATTAGTCCCAGAATGCGGATATGTTGCTCTCCGTCAGTTGGCGGACTTCGCAACATATACTCGCATTCTTGGACGGCTTGGGAGGGATTTGCCCTCGAGTCACTAAGTTTTTTACTACATACTGCGTACTTGAAAAAACTAAGTGCTCGTCGGCACGGCTCAGCGCTCTCTCATGCTTAGGCATGCGCGCCTCCGCCCGTTCAAATCCCTCCCGCCGCTACAAACAGCAACAGCCTGAAAGTTTTCACTTTCAGGCTGGCTGATTTGTGCGCTGAGATGGAGTTAGTTCGAACCTGTTGTGTATAAAAACGAAAGCCACCTAAGTGACTTTCGGTGGCAAATTTGATGTGATTAATCTACAACTGTACCTACACCAAGAACAGTATTTCCTTGGAAAGTATAGACTATATGCTCATCATCCTCTGTTTTTACATATATTCTAACTGCACCTGGTGTTTCACTTTTGAAACAACTATGAATAACTCCTCTTGGTGACCACCTCAGTCCCTCAATTTCGAGAATAGTTTCTGTCTGCTGTTTCTCTGCCCTTATAAGAGCGTCGTAGATAGCTGGTAGGATTTCTTTAGGCATTTTTTACACCTCATTGATTTATGTTGATTTAAGCCTGGAGAACTAAACTTACAAAACAATGCACTAAGAATAGTGCATTGTCAAGGTTTTGTGCGCCGGGAGGGATTTGAACCCCCGTAGGCATATAGCCGCTTGGTTTACAGCCAAGTGCGATTGACCACTCCGCCACCGACGCATAACATGTGCAATATTAACACTATTTTCTTGTCAATGGAAATAGTTACCTGGTATGCTTACTGTATGAAATCCATTTCAAAGGTTTTATTTTTTCTATTATTTCTTGGAGTTTTTGTCAGTTTTGTTGCTGACCCTATACATGCAGCACTTGTCCCCTGTGGTATGAGTGATGGTGGATACCTGCAGGATGAGTGCAATTTTTGCGATCTTCAGGTGTTGGCCTTAAACATCTTGAATTTCTTGGTATTGATATCTGCTGTAGTGGCTGCGCTTCTCTTTTTAAATGCAGGTTTTTTGTATATTACTTCCTCAGCAAACCCAGGAAACATTTCGAAAGCACACAAAATTTTTGGCCATACCCTTGTAGGAATGATTATTATTTTTGCCGCGTGGCTCATTATTAGTCAGATAATGATAATCCTCTACAACGGTAGCCCTCTTTCAAGTAGGGGTGATTGGAATGCTATTTTGGATGGTTGTCAAAATGCAAGACCTTCCACGGATCCATCTACCGATCCCTCCACGGATCCATCTACTGACCCATCTACAGATCCTTCAACAGATCCTTCAACAGATCCATCGACCGATCCCTCTACACCTCCATCTGCAGGAACTTTGTCTGATGCTCAGGCTCGGTCAGAGGTAGATCCATATTATAATGTGTGGGAGTCTGCTCCGGGAGCAACTTCATTTGAAGGTGTTCAGCAGTCTACAATAGATGGCGCTATTGCTATTGCAGAGGATTCAGGAATACCAAAATCCGAGCTTTGGATTACTGGAGCGGTTGATTCAGGTGGTGTGCATGCCCCTGGTGAGATATCACATGGTACTGGATACAAACTTGATTTTGAAGATACTGTGTCTCTAAATAATTACTTTGAAAGTAGTGGTCAGTTTGTTCGTGATGGATCAGTTGATGGTTATCCTAGGTACACTGGAACTATAAACGGTCAGAACATAGTTGCCGTATATGAAAACAGGACAAATACTCATTGGGATGTTACTTTTTATTAATTAAAATTAAAAATGACCAGAAGAGGTAAAATTACTTTACTTGCTTTCGTCATGGTGTTTGGGCTTATTACTACATATCAAGCAGAAGCTACAACCATTTCTCTCCAATGGTATAAGGGATACTTTATTAACACTTTTTTTTAAAAATTGTAAACAAGGGTGGTGGTATCGTTTACTATAGATAACACATGAATACTTGTTATAGGTGCATTTTTTTTTGTTTTTTTGTTTGCAGTACTTTTTTCATAGGAGGATTTGGGACTGTTGCGCATGCAGCACTTGTCCCCTGTGGTATGAGTGGTGGATACCTGCAGGATGAGTGCAATTTTTGCGATCTTCAGGTGTTGGCCTTAAACATCTTGAATTTCTTGGTATTGATATCTGCTGTAGTGGCTGCACTTCTCTTTTTAAATGCAGGTTTTTTGTATATTACTTCCTCAGCAAACCCAGGAAACATTTCGAAAGCACACAAAATTTTTGGCAATACGCTCGTGGGAATGATTATTATTTTTGCTGCTTGGCTCATCGTAAGTCAGATAATGATAATTCTCTATAATGGTAGCCCTCTTTCAAGTATGGGAGATTGGAATACTATTTTGGATTGTTAGCCATGGTTGCATTTTATAAGCCAACTCAACATTGACAAAAATAAATTTTTCCACTATGGTTCTTTTGGTTAAAATTGTTTAACCAATTAATGTTCTATTACAATTTACACACACAGGAGGACAAAAAATGGACAGTCACCCCCCGCATGTTTCGGACCGGTTATGGTCAGGATATCATTTCTCAGATTCGCGATGCTACTCTTGACCACGCACGCCAACTCGGTATCAAACAAGAATTGGTCGCGTTGGCTGAACGGAAGTTGGCTCTCGTCGATATCGGTGTATTTGCTACTGTGGTTCGTGCGGGCGTCTGTGCCAACTTTCGGTATGCCGGACAAGTCGTACCCAACCGGCAATACATCTTGGCTCGTGGCGGTAAGACTTTCATGGACATCGACACTATCACTTCTTCTGCCGTGATGTATCGTGACATTGTGCTCAAGCATTGTACGCCTGATACTGCACAAGTCGTGATGAACATGATTACCAAAGATGGCACGCTATCCAGTGTGGTCTGCCACGAATGCAATCATCCGATTGGTTGCACTCCCGAAAGTGATGCGGTGTTGGGTGATGTTAAGGATAGGGTTGAGGAGGCTAAGGCGACTTTGGGTGGACTCTCGGCTTTTCTCAGCCAACTTGACTCTAGTAAATGGCCCGAAGTAGCTGCGTACAGTGTCGCACGGGTTTGTCGTTTCTTTGCCAAAACAACATACGAGAACCCGACCTCCCAACCCTACGTGCGCGAGAATATTGCTATGGCAAATTTACTGATAATCTCGGAAATCGTATCAGTCAAAGACGGAATCGCAATTGACTTTAATCTGAACAAATTGATATTGTGGAAAAAAATGCTCAGACAGTTCTGCCTTGATGTGATACACGCTTATCACTCACAAAGTCCCAAGCTGGCGGTGACCAAAGTCGAGGAGGGTTACTGTGCTAGGACTCCCGCAATCCTCAACTGGATCAAGTGGGTGAATAGGTAACAACGTTCTTTTACGAAGAAATCCCGCTATGTTGCAAGACATGGTGGGATTTTGCCATTAAATAATACTGTTTAATCTTTTGCTCAATACTCGTTGACAAAACTCACATTTTCTATAAAGTATCTCTATGTCACAAGACCATATTGTTAAAATAAAAAGCACTGAAAGCAAGCATGTCCGTTACGATGTACGTAACAAGAAACGTGTTGAGAAGAAGCTTGAGCTTAAAAAATACGATCCTACTTTGAAAAAAGTTGTTACTTATAAGGAGATCAAGAAGTAAACTTTAGGACTTACGCAAACGGCGTACCAGAAGGGCATTCCCATTTTTATACTCCCTACAGTCGTTAAAAATTAGGTTGCATTTCGTTGTCAAACTTCACAAAATGTCGTTCAAAGTACGAGGAGTACAGCTCATTCCATTTCGTTCGTTTTCCTAGAACTGCACCACAGGAGTACTTCATTTTTCTAACTCCTTTCAGACATAAGAAAAATTGGTCGCATCCGTTTACGTAAGTCCTGTTCTGTGAGTATGCCATTTTTATATGGCGTTTTTGCGTGGTATAGTGTCACTCTCGGGTCCATAGTTTAGTGGTAAAATTTCGGTCTCCAAAACCGAAGTCCTCCGTTCGAGTCGGAGTGGGCCCGCAGTCATAACAACCGCTTCACGGCGGTTGTTATGACTGCGGGTACAAGTTTCGTGCCAATGCACGAAACGTCTCCGACTCGAAAGTCGCAATCATGTTCCAGAGGAACAGATGAGACGGGGTCGCAAGCACTTAGTTTTATGAATGCGTAGCATGAATAAAACTTAGTGACTTGGACCGAGTCGGGTTTATATAAGAGGCCCGCCTTTTTGGTATACTGTTTCCATGCCCAATCCTCTCACAAACTATATAGCTGAAAAAATATTCTCTGTCGCAGAGTATTTAGATTTGGTTAATGAATTGTTGGGTCCGTTAAAAGTCTCTGTTGAGGGAGAAATCACTGACCTAAAGATTTTATCTCAATGGGTATTTTTTTCGCTTAAAGATGCAGAGAGTGGTTCATTGCTTCGCTGTGGTCTCCATACTGGAGTATACCGAAAGCTTGGTGTAAATATTGAAGAAGGGATGCAGGTAAGGGTGAATGGGTATGGTAAGCTTGCGCCAAAGACAGGAAACTTTGGTTTTTGGGTTTCTAGTATAGAGCCGATAGGTGAGGGTGCTCTTAAAAGAGCGTATGAGCTTTTGCTAAAAAAATTGGAAAAAGAAGGTTTGTTCGCGCGTAAGCGCTCTCTCCCCGAGTTCATCACACATGTAGGTGTTATCTCATCAAGAAATGGTGTAGTGACACAGGATTTGATGCAAAACCTACTTCCTCTAGGGATACGTGTAGATTTTATTCATTCAGGGGTTGAGGGAGTGGCTTCCGCTCACGAGCTTCTTTCCGCTATCAAACATTTTTCCAATGCAAAAGAAAAACCTCAAGTGCTTGTGGTGATTCGTGGCGGGGGTTCTTTGGAATCATTACAGGGGTTTAATAATGAAGCGGTAGCACGAGCACTTTTTGCGACACCGATGCCTGTGCTTGTAGGGATAGGGCATGATGTGGATACGCCTATAGCAACTCTTGTGGCGGACTATAGTGCAAGTACGCCGACTGCGGTGGCACATTGTATTAATGAATCATGGATGCCACTTACCGTGCGTATGCCACTCCTCGTACGTACTATCCACGCAAAGTTCCAACAACGAATACACACAGTTACTCATCGTGCAGAGCTTGCTGTTCATAATATGCGTCTAGCGATGTCCCGTCTCTTGTTACGATTTACTACGTATGAGGAACTCCTCTCGCAAGGGAGGCGACAAATGACAGCAACTATTAAAAAACTGCAATTACAAACTGACACACTGTATAAGCACGCATGCAGTTCTTTTTCCTTGAAATTACGGACACTTACACGTTCCATAAGTGACTACGAGAGACTTCTGGCTGTTTCAGACCCACATAGGGTACTTTCACGTGGCTACGGGCTCGTATATGGCTCAAAAGGCAAGCTGGTACGGCATATGGACGATGTTATACTACACAATACGGTTACGGTACGACTGCACGATGGTTTGTTTATCTCACGAGTTGAGAAAAAAGAATACTAGTATATATACTAGTACTTACATAATTAATCTGTATTCCATGCAAGAAAAAAAAGTCAGCATACAAGCACAACTCAAAGATCTTGAAAACATTGCTACCTGGTTTGAAAAGGACGATGCTTTTGATGTGGAGGAGGGACTTCGGAAAGTGAAGGAGGGGGCAGAGCTTGTAAAGAAGCTGAAGACTCGACTCAAGGAAGTTGAAAATGAGTTCCGAGAACTAGAGGTTGAAATGACGGAAGAAGAATAACCTATAGATTTATTAATGAGGTCCGACCTCATTAATATAACCTTCAACTTTAAACATTTAACTTTAAACTTTCTAAAGCTTCTTCCTTATTCTTGTACCACACTATATCCTTGTTTCGCTTCATCCATGTCATCTGGCGTTTTGCGTATTTGCGTAGTTCACGTATCATTTTTTCTTTCATTTCATCCTTAGAGATTTCTTTGCGGAGGCACTCGCCGATTATTCGATATTCAAGACCAAGTTCGTTTATTCTTTTCCAAGAAAGCCCTACTTCTTCACGAAGTTCTTTTGTTTCTCCAACAAGTCCTTTTTTAAAGGTTGTATCAAGTCGTGATTCTATTCGCTCCATCAGTACATCAAGTCCAGGGTTTATACCTAGCCAAGTCACTTCATAGAGAGGTTTAGGCTTTTTGAGAGTGGGTACCGACCCAAGCTCTGTCGCTATCTCTATAGCTCGCATAAGTCGTCGAGGATTTTTACCTTCAATTGTTTTTGCACGCCTTGGATCAAGTTTTTTAAGTTGAGCAAAAAGTTCTTCCGCGGATTTCTTTTGAAGTTCTTTGCGTAGCTTTGTATTTGGTTTTACAGAAGGGAATGATGTCCCGTATACAAGACTATCTATATAGAAAGCAGTCCCACCCGCAACGATAGGGAGTTTGTTTCTTTTGTTCATAGAACTAATAGCTTTTTCTGCTTCACGACGCCATTGTTCCACCGTGTACGTCCGCTTTGGATTCGCTACATCGATGCAATAGTGGGGAACACCATTCATTTCTTTCTTATTGACCTTCTCAGTCCCGATGTTGAGGCCTCGATATATTTGTCGCGAGTCTGCAGAAATAACTTCACCATCATACTTTTTGGCAAGTGCTATTGAAAGCCCGGTCTTTCCACTGGCAGTAGGTCCTATGACAACGATGAGTTTTTGTTTCGTTTTTCCTTTCATATTTTGAAGTCTACCAAGATATTGTTAGTGTACAAGTTGTTCCCAAAGGAAAAAATAATAATTGTTGACTTATTTTTCTAACAGGTCTAAAGTAACCTTCGGAAGCTCTTTATCTTTCTTATTTTCCAACACAAAAGAGGAGAATCATGACGCGAGTAAGATTATTTTTTGCTTGTATTACAAGCATGGTGCTTGCCCCTATAGATGTATTTTCTCACTGCGGGGGCAATTTTTCGTTTCATATGCTTAAGACTGCGATGAAGTCTAACTACAGCGACAGGAGGGCGCACATCACCAATGACCAGGGATGGGTGGAGAAGAAATTAAGGAAGTATCATCTGTAAGATACATTTTTCGGGAGAGCCTCACAAAGGCTCTCTTGTTTGTTAACCTATAAACCCCCAGCATAGCTGGGGTGTACGTTTGAAGGCGACGCCGTATGCTAAAGCTGTCCGGCAGGACAGCTTTAGCAACTAAATAT
>LCCS01000043.1 GCA_000998045.1 Parcubacteria group bacterium GW2011_GWD2_42_14 | reverse complement strand
ACTTTAATTTTTGATTGGGGCATGGAAACCACATCATTACCTGCCATAGCGGCATTCTTGATGCGAATTATCATGTCTGAAATAGGATCTGTCATCATATGTCTACCAAGAGCTCTTTTTAATACCTGGAATCTGTCCCTCGTTTGCCAATTCTCTAAAGCAAATACGGCACAGGTCAAAATCTCTCATAAAACCCCGTCCACGTCCACAACGAAAACAACGGTTAGTCTGCCGTGTACTGAATTTCGGCGTTTTCTTTGATCGTGCGATTACTGATTTCTTTGCCATATTTTTTTACAATATAAAAGGCTCCGAAGAGCTGGACGCATAGTAGCAGTATCGCTGTGAGGTGTCAATTACACACTCTTCTCGACTTACTTCTATCGTGTACGCTGGGCTTTCTTCCCAAAAGAGTAGAAACAATGCTATTTTCTCTAGCGTGGGTGCATAGTAGCAGGTTGCGTTATGTAAGTCAAACAAATATGGTACGTACTAGCATAATACCGAAATATAGAGTATACTATATATAGTATGAATATATAGTATGAATAAAAAGCCCATAAAACCTGTAGAAGGCCTGAACTTTGAATTGTCTAAAGCAATTGTGGAGACATTGTCTGAACCAATAGTAGTACTCAACAGTAAACTACAAGTTGTGGTCGCCAATCATGCTTTTTATAACAGGTTTAACGTTGATTCTAAAAAAATCAACGGAAAAAGATTTGATGCATTAGGCACGGGTGAGTGGGACGTCCCTGCTCTCACGTTACTCCTTGAGAAAATCATTCCAGACAAAACCAAGGTTGAGGGATATGAAATCGTTCATACAATTGAGAATCTTGGTTTACGTGTAATGCTTTTGAATGCACGTACTATAGTGGGTAGTGAGAGCAATGACATCTTTGTATCCATAACTGACATAACAGAAGAACGTAAGGCACTACGAGATAAAGAAAACCTAATGTTGCAAAAGGATACGCTTCTCAAAGAGATGCGTCATCGTATTGCAAACAGTCTACAACTTATCGCAAGCATTATCCTCTTGAAGGCAGAGAGTGTGACATCAGAGGAGAGTAAGGCTCACCTCGAAGATGCGCATGATCGAATTATTTCTATTGCCACGGTCCAACGTAACCTCGATCCTATAAGTGAAGGCTCTTTAGTGCCTGTAGTGAATTACTTACGAATCCTTTGCACCAGTCTCACAAAATCGATGATAGGAGGTCGTAAACCAATAACCCTGAAAGTTGTAGGCGGAACAGGCTCTGCTAAACCCGACGATGCTATTGCCTTGGGACTCATTACGACCGAGTTGGTTATCAACTCCTTAAAACATGCTTTCCCAAAAGGCGAAGGGCAAGTAACTGTAACCTATTCATCAGATGCAGGAAAATGGATGCTTAGCGTTGGGGATGATGGGGTTGGACTTGAAGCGACTTCACCTAATAAAGAAGGACTAGGTACAAACATCATTGAATCGCTTGCACAACAGTTACAAGCAAAGGTAGACCGTGTGAGTACAGCACGTGGTACCGTCGTATCAATCACGCACATGCGTCCTGTTGCGACAGAGTAGCGAGTTGGCGAGTAGCGAGTTCTGAGTAACGAGTTAAAGAAAACGAGATGAAAGTAAAGTTGATAGAACAGCTGACTTGAAGCTTGTGTTACAACACAAAAGCGCCTCTAGGCGCTTATGTTCATATGTAAAAATATCGCTCTGAGGCGTGGCTCAGTAAGTCAACAACGAATTAATCTTTGGAGTTTCTTATTTAAAAGAGGCTGTTTACCCATAGGTAAACAGCGCTCTTGTGTTATAGGTTCCACGAAAACCCTTGCAGTTACGCCGTTCGACGCATGCACAGCACAGCCAGGCTCATATTTAGAACAATAAATGCATAGTAGATGAGCGTGTCTCCGATACCATATTTTTCCTCCACAAGTTTGGCCGCAAGCGGAAACAGAATGGCAACAACACTAATTTGCCACACCCATGCACTCTTTCGTGCGACCTCCGGATGGCGGAGGTAGTCCTTGGCCTGTGGCAGAGCCGAAAGGTAGGCGGCAGCAAGGTAGCCGAAAAGTGAGACGAGTACCGCCTCGCTCGTAAGCCAGAGCACCACTGAGACGATACAGAGTACGAGCACAGCAGTTTCCGTCCTTGTCCATACCCAGTCGCCCTTGCGCACCCACGCTCCAACAAAGATAAGTGCCGCCGTGAAGCACCACCCAATTTGGATGTAGGGTTCGTCGTTGCCGGTAACGTACGTTAGGTAGAGACCGGCGCTATCAAGCAGTAGCACGATGGACCACGTTGCAAGGTTCGCCTTCTCCTTACCGAGAAAGATGCGGATGCCGTAGATACAACCCGCGAGGGAACCAAGGACAGCGCCGATGACATTCAGTGAGAATGCGAGCTCTTTCATGGGAAGTTCTCCTTGTAGAATGAATGAACGTAATAGAAGTTGACTTTCTAGAAAGCAAAATAACACACAGAATAATTATGTCAATATTTGATCAAATTAGCTTGGTAAACACAAAAGCGCCTTAGGCGCTTTTGTTCTTGTGAGTGTGGGTGACCTATTTAGAACCTTTTTTGGCCTTTTTCTTTTTCTCTTCAGCTTTCTTGAGCGGTACTCCCATAAGTCGAAGGAATGTTTCTGCTTCTTTCTTTGATTTCGATGTGGTCACGATAGTTATCGCAAGACCAAACACATCTCGTTGGTCCTCGTCTGAGGTCTCAGGAAATATCGTGTGCTCTGTAACACCTATCGTAATGTTTCCAAGTTCGTCAATAGCTGAAGGCTTGATGCCTCGGAAGTCACGCATTCGTGGAAGTGCTACGTGTATCAACTTGTCAAAGAAATCACGCATTCGCTCACCACGTAGTGTCGTCTGGTACCCCACCACGTCACCTTCTCGCACCTTAAAAGCTGCAATACTCTTCTTTGCTCCTCGTGGTGCTGCTTTCTGTCCCGTGATACGAGCAAGTCGCTCTTGAATGAGTTCAACTTTTTTTGCATCTGAAATTTTACCGATACCCGTAGAGATAACAATCTTCTCAATCTTTGGTGCTTCCATTTTGTTGGTATACCCAAACTCCGCACTCATGACGTTAAACACAGTATCTATTTTTTCTCTGAAAGTCAGCATGGTATTTACTTAAGCTTAGTACTACTTTTTTTGGTAACACGCACGTTCTTCTTGCCTGCATCATCTTTGACCACTCCGACACGAGTCTGCTTGCCAGTCTTCGGATCTATCAACTGTACATTTGAAACATGAATAGGAGCGGACACCTCGACAATACCACCTCCCTGCTTGGTGTCTTTCTGGGTTTTCTTGTGGTGTTTCTGAATGTTGACCCCTTGGACAATTACCTTCTCAACACTTGGAAGTGCACGAAGGACTTTCCCGGTCTTCCCCTTGTCCTTACCTGCAATAATTATGACGTTGTCGTTTTTGTGGATTTTCATGATAGTTTAGAGTACTTCTGGTGCAAGAGATGCTATGCGCTGATACCCAGCTTCTGAAATTTCACGAGGAATAGGACCAAACACACGGTTTGCCTTTGGCTCTTTCTTGTCCTTATCAATAATCACTACTGCGTTTTCATCAAAACGTATGTACGAGCCATCTGCACGACGTGTAGCCTGTCGTGAACGAACCACTACCGCATAGAGTACTTCCTTCTTCTTAACCATTTTGCGTGGCTCTGCAACCTGCACAGAGATGACTACCATATCACCTATGCGGGCATACCGTCTTTTGGAACCACCAAGCACTTTAAACACACGTCCAATTTTGGCGCCTGAGTTGTCTGCAATTTTTACGATGGATTGTGTCTGTATCATGTTGGTGTATAAATGAATAGATATCTCTGTACTATGCTATGACGATAAAATTCTTAGTCTTACTCATCGGCCTGCATTCTTGAATAGTCACCTTGTCTCCTTCTTTCTTTACGTCACCAGGATTGTGAGCGTGGAACTTCTTCACTCGTTTGATAAACTTTCGATATTTTGGGTGCTTAACAAAACGGGTAACTGAAACGACAACTGTCTCCTTCATTTTGTCGGAAACCACGGTACCACGAAGTATCTTTCCACCTTTTTTTTCAGTCGTAGCTTTTGCAGTCTTCTCTGTGGCAGTCATATCGTTTTTTGTTGTTGTAGTAGTCATAATAAAATTATTCAGTGACAGAAGCGTGCTTCTTGTTGTTTCCAAGTACCATAAGTATGCGAGCTATGTCCTTACGGAACAACGAACCCTCTTTGGTGTTTCGTACACGGCTACCTTTCATACTAAAACGAAAGTCTCGTAGTGCTTCACGCTTTTCACCCAAAAGCTTCTTAAGCTCCTTCTCATCTTTGTCTTGAAATGTATCTTTTTTCTTTGTCATGTTTTAGTGTTTCTGGGCGAGTTAGCTTTTTGATTTTTTCCTGAAATGTTTGTTATCCTATATCTTTTCTTATCTTTTGCAACTACTTAGCCATTACGGACAACAAAACGTGTCTTAACTGGAAGTTTTGCGCTTGCCTTTCGTAACGCCTCGCGTGCAGTAGCTTCATCAATACCATCTACCTCGAAAAGTACGCTACCTCGAAGCACTGGCGCCTCATACGCCTGCACATCTCCCTTTCCCTTACCCATACCTACCTCAGCTGCTTTTTGCGTGTATGGCCTGTCTGGGAATATACGAATCCAAATACGTCCAGTCTTACCCATAGCACGGTTTATCGTACGTCGAGCTGCCTCTATCTGGTTGCTTCGGATACGGCCCTGTTCTGCAGCCTTGAGTCCAAAAGAACCAAACGCAATCGTAATACCACGTTGCGCAGGGTGACGATACTGAATCGCATCGCGACCTCGCTGTAGTTTTCGGTATTTAACTTTCTTTGGTAGTAACATGGTAGGTAATTAAATCTTTTATCGTGCGTTTTGTGTTTGGGTCTGATTTTGCTCATCAGTATCAAAAATCTCTCCTTTGTAAATCCATACTTTGATACCTACGAGACCGGTGTATGCAAGGTAAGCTTCCGTGCGGGCAAATTCGATATCCGCTCGAAGTGTCTGGAGAGGAACTCGTCCTCGCTTTATCTGCTCATTTCGGCTCATCTCTGCTCCACCAATACGTCCAGCAAGTGCTATACGAACTCCCTTCACGTCTCTGTTTGCAATCACCTTTTCAATCGTTTGTTTCAAAACACGACGGAAAGGCATACGCTTCTCAAGACTTTCTGCAACCATTTCAGCAACAATTTGCGCATTTGCTTCTGGATTTCGTATCTCTTCAATATCAAGCTTTACCTCAGGTATTTCGGACAGTTTTAGAGCACGCATTTGTTTTGCAATCTCCTTATGAAGCTTTTGAACGCCTTCACCGCTTCGGCCGATAAGCATACCAGGACGGGCGGTCTTCACAATAATGCGAAGCGTACCTGCACCTCGTTCCATTTCAATATCTGCCACATACATACCTTTCAGACGCTTCTTGAGCCACTCTCGTAGTATTGTGTCTGCTTTGAAGTACTCTTTGAAGATCACGGACAAACCAACGTGACTTCCAGTCTCGGATGATTCCCAGTCGATGTGCGTATGGATGTACTACGTGCGTCATAATAAGTTTTTGTAATTAAAATTAGTTTTCGTGATTATTTAGCAACTATTTCTACTTCCTTGTCCGCCGTAACTTTAGTGGAGGTGTGGGTTTTTTCTACAGTAACTGCTTTTTCAGGCTTTACTTCTTTGGTTTCTTTCTTCACATCTTCTTTCATCGACGTCTTTGCAACTTTCTTGGTGGTAGGTATCTCTGCTAGAAGTATACGAATATGCGAAGACTCTTTGTGTATTGGTGATGCTCGTCCAAAAGCTCGAGGCATGAATCGCATAAGTGTTACACCCTTATCAACCATTATATTCTTCACCATAAGGGTATTTTCGTTGAGACTACTATCTGCTTGCTTCGCATTTGCAACTGCATTTACGATAAGCTTACTGAGTGTTTTTGCTCCTTTGTGGGGCATGTAGGTAAGCTCAGAAAGGGCAACCGCTACAGTCTTCCCGACAACAGCACGTGCAATTAAGCGCACTTTGCGTGGAGCCTGACGATTGTTTTTAAGAAAAGCTTGCATGATGGTATGTTATTTTTTTGATGATGCAGCTGCTTTTGCCGCCTTTGCTGCCTGAATTTCAGAATCCTTTCGAGCTTGTTCAAGCTCCTTCTGGATTTTTCCTCCATGTCGCATGAATTTGGTAGATGGTGAAAATTCCCCAAGTTTGTGTCCAACCATGTCTTCTGTACAGAGTACTTCAATGTGGTTTTTGCCATTATGAACACCAAAAGTAAAACCAACCATCTCTGGACTGATGCTACAGCTTCGTGACCACGTCCGAATAACACCCGTCTCCTGTGGTTTCTTCCCTTCTACCTTTTTCAAGACTCGAGGGTCTACGTATGGTCCTTTTTTAAGTGATCGTGTCATA
>LCCS01000042.1 GCA_000998045.1 Parcubacteria group bacterium GW2011_GWD2_42_14 | reverse complement strand
TATTTAACAAACTGTTGTTCTAAACAACCACATACGCCTTGCCTGCGATTAAGCAGGCAAACCCAAAGCCACCGGACCTCAGTCCGGTGGTCGTTTACTTGCGGAGAGTGTGGGATTCGAAGGCGACCCGAGCGCCATTGGTCTGAGCGAGGGCGCTAGGCTCTGAAGGAGAATCGGTTTGATGTTCCCACAGGAACCAAACCGATTCGGGAGAAGAGGAATCCCACACTCTCAAAGTGGTAAAATGTTCTTCCACTAGAGAACTGGGTACCAGGAAGCTCTAGTTTTCTTAACATACTACTTAAGTTATAGTATTGACATGGGATGGTTTTCCAAAACAAAGCTGAATAGTGATCTGCAACTTTTTCTGAGTGAATTTCCTACTTGGGCTGCAGTCCAATCAACAGAATTGATTACCAAGCTAGAAACAGAAGACACAAACGGGTGGGCAGAAATACTTGAAGATAATTCAGCTAAATTAAAACTGATTGACTGTCTTATCGGCGCAAATTTGTTCTACCTTAGGACTACACCAGAAGGAGCTCTTGCTTCTTTATTATTTGGCGTAGACTTTCTTGAAAAAAGTCTCCCATCTTTACCTAACCAAGCAAAAGGATGTTTTGTACTTGCTTATAATTTCTATGAAAAAGAAACTCAGAGTGGAAATACTTTTACTTCTTCTCTTGAGGATTGGTACAAGATTAAAATAGATTCTCTTGACGCTTGTGTTGCGTTTGTGATTGAACACGAGTTCAATAGTGGCGAAGAATTTAATCTTCTGTTCGAATCCCTATTACCGACTCTAAATCACCTCAGAATTCAGCAGATTGAATGGTTAATGGCGATGTCGGAAAAGTGGTCAAAGGCAAAAAAATGATGTTTAAACTTGTAATACATGACTGAAGAAGAGACATCTCAGGAGGTAAAAATTTATTCCGTAAAGGAATTCTTTGAAGATGTGCCACCTGGAAGAGATACGCACGTTGCTGAACTTTCAGAGACTGGGTTGTATGTAAGTGATAATACTATAATTCTTCCAGAGATAAGTCTACATTGCAGTGATAGTGCTTGTAATGGTATTAGGCTCTTCAAAGCTACCAAAAATTACGAGCTATCAAAAGGGGGTCAAAACTTCTTTATATATTACAAATGCAAGAACTGTGGCAAGACCAGTAAGAATTATGCTCTGTGGGCATATCTAAACGATGATAGAAAATCAGGTCTACTTTACAAATACGGCGAAGTTCCAGAGTTCGGGCCACCAACTCCCGCGAAGGTGGTAACACTACTTGGATCTGAAAAGGACTATTACTTCAAAGGTCGTAGGTCGGAAAATCAAGGTCTTGGAATAGCCGCCTTTGCTTACTATAGGAGAGTGGTCGAGAATCAGAAGAACAAGATTTTTGACGAGATTATTCGTACAGTAAAAAAAGTAGATCCGAGCAACAAGACTCTCCTTGAGGAATTGGAAGCAGCAAAGAAGGAAACACAATTTACCAAAGCGGTAGAATCGATTAAACATGCGATTCCACAGGCCCTACTTATTGACGGACATAACCCTTTGACACTTCTTCATGCAGCACTAAGTGATGGTCTCCATGCAAGGACCGACGATGAGTGTCTTGAGATTGCGACTAGCCTCAGAGTAGTTCTTACAGACTTGGCTAAACGAATAGCTAATACTTTAAATGATACTGCAAAACTTAAAACTGCTGTCAGTAGAATTCTTCAGAGAAATGGTCAACCAAAAGTTTTCTCTAAAGCTAGAGTTGATTCCACTCAAGACGCGTCAAATTGAGAACTTTTTGTTCCTGAGTTACTTTATAATTAATTTAATATGTGTTATCACACTAGTATGACTAGATAATACTGGTCGTTTCTCGATAATGATGTCGGGAAAAGAAAAAGGAGGTGATCTTTATGTTTATAAACGTTATGGCTGCTGTTGGAATCATTATTGGCTTTGCGGTCTTTAATTTCATTTGGCAAGCCTTCACTGAGCACGACTGGGCCCGAGCAACAGTACAAAGTGTCTCGCAAGCCATCGCTATCGGGGTATTTCTGGTTTATCTGCTTGTTACCGCGAAGTGAAACCTGTTTGAGAACCTCTCACAAGTAAGTTTGTGAGAGGTCCTTATTTTTATTGAAAAAATGACATATCTCATTTCATCTAAAACTCTATATAATACGCAAATTGCAGTGTAGAAATACTAGAATTCATACTAGTATTAATACTAGTAATTTTTACACAAGATAAGGACTTACTGGGAATACTCACCGGTAAGTCCTTTGGGACTGCTACAACATCACCTTCCTTGCTTCGTAGATGATTTCCTTATGTTCAGGGTTTGTGCTTGTCAGAAATTCTGCAAGCGTCTTTTTCGCTGAAGATGTCAGCAAATACGCCTCTTTCTGCGTCAGACAATGCAAAGCGACGCACTTACTGCGTGGAGAAAATGTCCCACCCAATATCCCAGCAAGGCATTCTTCAGCCAGTGTGTGTGCGGGTCCATTGTCTTCCCACAGAAATACACGTCCCAGTTCCATTAGTGCATCTTCTTGGCTCATTGAAAAACCACCAGTGGACGACACTATACCAATCAAAACTGGTACAGGAATTGTCGTGAGTCTCCTTTTTCTTTCCATTTCCTGCCTCCCTTTACATGAAGTTATTATTTACAGTTTCGACTACGAAACCATATCCTATGTACAGAGTAGCATATTTATACACGTGCACATGCTTTATGCACTTTGTTGTTTATTTAATCAATATTGCACGTAATCTCTGTGGTCAGAACGGAATCACTACGGTATACTGGTACGTACAATACTGTACACATATGAAATACTTTCTCTTAGGTGTCGGAATAGCAGGTTTACTCGGCTTAGGATACTGGGCAGTAACACAATCTGGCTGGTTTGATGGCAGTGCCGTCCCAAGCAACCTTCCTACAGCTGAAGAGCGGAAACGTATGCAAGAGATTGAAATATCAAGCTCACAAATAGCCCCAAACGCCAAAGCAGGAGCGGGTGTACGTCCTGTGGGCTCACTGCCAAAAGAGCCAGAACCAACGGAAGTAAGTACTTCAACAGAGGACACTTCGACCGTCGAGAATACCGATTAGTGATACATACTCTGTACAAAAGACAGTAGAGCCTCAGTATCTTCTACAGCACTGGGGGAATCAAGGACGACAAATCCGACCGTACGCTCTTCACCATTAAAAGGAATTGAAAATACGGAAATGAGGTCCTCTGAAAATTCTGAAGTTTCTTTTTCTGGATGTGCAAAAACGAGCGCAACACTCGCTTCCATGGTTCCCGTGCTGTTTGAAACTTCTGCTGTATTGCTATTTGAGGCACCTCCTTTAAATGCTTCATGTGTCAGAAAGGGATGTACAGGCTTAATGTCTTGAAAAATAGGTGCACTATATGTACGAGTATCTGTTTTGTTGGCACTCATGCTAAGGATAAAGGGACGATTTGTGTAAAGATATTTTAAAAATAAAAATATATCACCTATAGTGGTATTGTCACTCACTGCGTTTTTAGAACTACTCAAGAAGGTGGTAGTGTGCATACCTAACGCTTGGGCTTTCCCCTGCATTAGTGTTACAAAACGATTTACACCAAAATAGCTTTGTATTGCCATCGCAGCTTCATCTGAATCTTCGAGCAGTAGCGGAAAAAATAGATCGTACAGGGTATATGAAGACCCTGCAACAAGTCGTTTGGTGCCAGAATCTTCAGTACTGATTTCCTGTACCACTATCTTCTCCTCAATGTTTTTATACTCACTTGAAACAACTGCAGTCATGAGCTTCGAAAGAAGTGCGGTCTTACTTTCTGCTTCGGTGCCACTCACAGCAAGCACAAAGTTATTCCCCAAATCAGCAACAAGGTAACTTTTTGCTTCTACTTGTGGTGCTTGAAGTGCATAAGTAAAACTGTTTTTTGTGTCTTCTTCAAACACGAGTATGGGCATACCTACCTTGATATGCTCATACACTTGTTTTGCATACACATCCTCAAGCCGTATACACCCTCCCGAATAGCCTTCTTTCACGGGGGTACCGTCAGGATAGTACGGCCAACCATGTATGAAAAAATTACCTTGAAACGGTACACTCCATGGCATATACACGTGTCCAAATGAGGAAAAGTGATTTTCTTCCTTCCCTTCAGCACGATAGAGTCCCGAGGGGGTTTCCCACCATGAACCCTCCTTCCCTTTACTCTTTATAGGAACAGTAAAGAGCAATTGACCGTCTTTGTAAGCATGTACTTGCATTGAAGTCAGATTTGCTTCAATAAAGTTTGCCTTGCCTGCAATAAATCCTTCTCGTACTTTTTGAAAAAAATCAATATTCGCAAGTTCTGGCCAGATACCATACTGAAGTGCGACGTGGTCACCTATAGGCGTTTCTACTTTCAACTGGTAGTCGTACACGACTGTGTCGGAAGCATAGTGTGTGCCTACGAAAGTACCGATTACCACTCCTATAAGAATGAGTGCAGGGGCAACTATATATACGATACGGTTTGTAACTTTTGGAAGTTCCATGATTTATGAATACGACGGTGACTTCTCTGTGACGTGTTCTACATAGTGTATATATCGCACTAAAGCAAAAAGGAGTGATGAAAGTCTGTTGCAGTACGCAAGTGTGTGAACTCCGACCTTCCTACCTGCCACAGTGTCATGTACGCCCACAATACGGCGTTCTACTCGTCTTGCGAGTGTACGAGCGATATCAAGTTCAGCCGACAGGACAGTTCCGCCAGGAATAGAGAAAGTGTGTATGGGAGGCACTATGCGCTCTATAGTGTCGGTAATTTTTTCAAGTTCTGTCACTTTGGACTTCTTAATACTTTTTTCTGCTCCTGCTATTTCCGCCTGTATAATAAAAAGACACTCCTGCACTTCGTAAAATATCTCTGAGAGGCGTCTATTCCGCTTCCCTACCAAGAGCATTATCTCGCTCTCACTAATTCTCGCTCTACAGTACCCTAAATATGCGTTGAGCTCATCAAGTGTTCCGAGTGCCTCAGGAAGGATACTCGCTTTTGAAAAACGTTCTTTGTCTCCAAAGAACTGTGTTGTCCCATTATCTCCTTTGCGGGTATAGAGCATGTCATAAGTGTAGCGTAGAGAGGCTGTATACAACAACAGCCGGTGCTAAGTACGCACCGGCTGGATCGAAGAAAACTTATTTTCTACCTTTTTCCTTCTCTTCCTTCAGGGACTGGCAGCCAACACAGAGGTCAGAAGTGGGGTAGGATTCAATCCGTTTGAGTGGTATTTTTTCGCCACACTCGCCACACTCGCCATTCCACCCACCTTCCGTCACTCTCAACAGCGCCAAATGTAAACTGTTGATTTTTTCTTGTTGGCGCTGAAACTCACCAATCTTCTCAAAAGCATCCTTCTCACGGGTAGCCATATCTGCAATATCACCGCTTTTTTCACCGAAAGCCAGAGAATCTGCAAGCTTTTTGTTTTTGTTACCCTCTTGCGCTAGAGCTTGCAGTAGTATAGTTTTGATTTGCCTAACCCTGTCAGAATTTTCCATATTACCCCCTAAATAATGTGCATTCTAACCGTAGCCAATCCACAGTCAAAATCTTACAGGAAAATACCACACCACGACATTTCGTCAAGCACGTCGTAATGGTTCAATAGCTTGGACGCACTATACTAGCGTCATATGGCATACACAAAGAATCCCCACATGCCTCGCGTCCGTCGTGATGCAGCTGCAATG
>LCCS01000041.1 GCA_000998045.1 Parcubacteria group bacterium GW2011_GWD2_42_14 | reverse complement strand
GTCCAATATGTTTGTGTGCCATATGGACGGAGTATGGACCGCAGTATAGGTGTTGCAATTAGCCTGCAAACTTTGTTGCGTTTAGCGTGACAATTCACCCCGGTATGTTTGACAGGAGGAGTCCGTATGGTACTCTTTATGTATCTGAAATGTCCCCGACGGGGGCACTTTTTATTAAAACAGTGAGGACGTACACAAAAGGATGCAGTTCAAGGCGCACAAACAAAATAATACGAGGCGTATAGATAGTACGATGAGGATTATTTTGTGTAGTGCAACGAAGAAATGCGCCGTTTGTGTAGGTCCTAAAGACAATTAAATACACTGATATGCTAGATCTAAAAGTAATAAACAGCGTTTTGAGCGAGCTTGAAGAAGACCGTGGTATACCTCGTGAAAGCGTTATTGAGGCTATCGGAACATCACTCGCGACTGCCTACAAAAAAGAGTACGGCAGAAGGGGCCAGGTGATACGTGCGAAATTCGACATGGCTACCGGAACGACTGAGTTTTTCCAAGTGAAATTTGTGGTGGACGATACCCGTGTGTGGTTTCCGACAGAAACAGAAGAAGGCAAGGAAGAGGGTGAAAATCACGAACGTGCAGTAGACCCAAATGCTCCGGTTTCTGAAGAAGATGAGCGAGTACGATATGACTCTGAAAAACACATGCTCCTCGAAGATGCTCGACGTATCAAGAAAGACGTACAGGTAGACGATGAAATGATTTTCCCACTGGAAACACATGAAGATTTCGGCCGCATCGCTGCGCAGACTGCAAAGCAGGTGATTATTCAAAAGATTCGAGAAGCGGAAAAGGTCTCTATCTTAGGTGAATTTGAAGGTCGCGAAGGTGAAATAGTTTCTGGTTCGGTCCAACGAGTGGAGCGAGGAAACATCTTTCTCGATTTGGGACGCACCCAAGCTATCATGCCGTATGATGAGCAAATCCCTGGGGAGCGATTCCGACAGGGAGAGCGTGTACGAGCGTACCTCTACTCCGTAGAAGAGGGGCCTCGTGGCGTGATGATACGTGTTTCTAGGAGTCATCCACGTTTCTTGATGAAACTTTTTGAAATTGAAGCGCCTGAACTTGCTGGAGGGCTGATTGAAATCAAGGCTATAGCTCGTGAACCAGGTAGTCGTTCAAAAATAGCCGTACATGCGGTAGATGATCATGTGGATCCGGTAGGCGCACTTGTAGGTCAAAGAGGTGTGCGAGTATCGACTGTTATGAGTGAGCTTGGAGGTGAAAAGATAGATATTATTGAATGGTCTGAAGAACAGGCCCATTTCATAGAAGATGCGCTCTCACCTGCAAAGGTTCTCGATGTGGTGATAGATGAAGAAGAACACCGTGCTACAGTGGAGGTGGTAGAAGATCAGCAGTCACTTGCTATAGGAAGGGGAGGTCAAAACGTGCGTCTTGCCGCGAAGCTTACTGGATGGAGGATAGATATCCACTCCATGCAAGGAGAAAGTGCCTCAGAAGAAACAGACGGGGAAGATGGTGGTGTACTGCCCGAAACAGATTCTGTGTCAGAAACTGCTCCAGAGGAAACAGAGGAATCTGCATCGGTAGAGATTGAGGAGACTGAACCAGCTGTCGAAGAATCTGAGGAAGCAACGGAGACTGAAGCACCTACTGAAGAAAAAGAAGCTGCAGATACGAAGTAGTTTTGTGTAGTTATTTATAAGAAATAGGATTTTCACAAACGGATGCTGTTCAAGGCGCACAAACAAAAATGGAATGAGTTGTATGAACAATACTACGAGAGACATTTTGTGCAGTGCAACGCCTGCCTGCGCAGGCAGGAAGAAAAGTGCCGTTTGTGAAAGTCCAAGTAAAATAAAAAAAATATATGAATCTATGGCACGACATACCACTAGGTAAAAATGCTCCGGAGAGTATCAATACTATTATCGAAATACCCAAAGGGTCATTTAACAAGTACGAGATTGATAAAGAAACAGGCCTTATAGCTCTTGACCGAGCGAATTATACTGCAGCACCGTACCCATTTGACTATGGATTCGCTCCACAGACGTATTGGGAAGACAATGACCCTCTTGATGTTATTGTACTTACCTCCTTTCCATTAAGCCCAGGGATTCTGGTACGGGTACGTCCTGTTGCGGTGCTTGATATGATAGATGATGGTGATTCAGATATGAAGGTGATAGCGGTACCTGCAGATGACAAACGATGGGACGACGTCAACGACCTTCAAGATTTAAACAAGCACGCTCTCAAGGAGTACGAACACTTTTTCCAGACGTATAAGAGTCTCAAAGGTAAGCCTGCCCCTGTGGAAACACGTGGCTATAAGGGAAGAAAAGAAACACTTGAGATAATCAACAGAAGCGTCGAATTATACAAAGAAAAATTTGGCAAATAGTATCTACGAAAAATATCTTTTCAACAGACACACCTCACTAATGAGGTGTGTCTTGGTATACTTTAACTAACGGCACATAAAGAGCTGTGTAGTTTACTCAAATATTCTTAACCCGTTTTTGTATGGATCAAAAAACTAGTACTGAGTCTGTTCGTTTTGCACCACTAGCACTTGCCCTCGCGCTTCTAGCGTTACTTGGCCTTGTGGCAATCTCTGCACATGCTCAGGTGGAAGAAACTGATGATATCGCGATTGCTCAGAAAAAAACGCAACCTGACGCACGACAAGACCGAAACATTTTTAGCGAAGCAGGTACTGATGAATCCGAGGAGGTCATGGTGTTGGACGAATCTGACGAGTCCCAAACTATAGAGAAACGTGAGGAGAAGCAGGTACTACTCGAAGAAGAAAAAACAGCGTTTGCTGAGGATAGGGCAAAACGACTAGAAGCCTACAGATCATTTCTTGAGAAAAAAAGAAACTCGATTACCGTGCGTGCTAAGGAACATCAAGAAGAAAGACGATTGAGACAAACTAATTACAGAGCTGCACTGAGCCTCTCTGCCCAAGTACGACTCGGGCAATATGCAGAGCGTATCGTGATACGCATGGACACTGCTCTTGGGCGACTTGAACAAATAGCGGATCGTATTGCAACACGTATAGAAAAAACTGAAGAAAAGGGAGTAGATCTCTCCGATGCAAAAGTGGAGCTTGCAAACGTGCGGGTACTTATAGAAGATGCACATGAGTACGTGTCCCTCATTGGGGAAGTGTCAACCGAAACACTTACTTCAGAGACACCAAAAGAGCAAATGCAAGATATACGTGATGCGGTAGAACTTGCGAAAGACTGCATTAACTCCATACGAGGAGCTCTTACCGAGACGGTCAAGCTTATACGTGTAGGAATAGAAACAAGAGTAGATGAAGAAGTAAAAGAGGATGATGTCGAAGATGACGACGAGTCTGCTGTAACATCTACAGAGTCCGAGACAACAAGTGACACTCAGTAATTATTACTTAGAAACAACTCTATGAACGAAGAAAACAATCAGAATTCGCAACAACCTCAACAAGGAGGAGTAGAAGGTGTGCCAAGTGTTCAAGATTACACAGATCCTGAGGTATCGAAAAACACAATTATTGTTGCAGTACTAGCAATTATTGTTGTTGTACTGGCACTTATGTACATATGGGGTTCAAATAAAGTGATGCGGATTGAGGAACTGCCCCCGCTTCCTCCTGATGAACAAACTGAACAACTTAAACAAGTGAGCACATCAGACGAATTGGACGCTATAGAGCAAGATTTATTGACCACAGAACCTGAGACGCTTGATACAGGTCTTTCAGACATGGAGGCGGAGCTTGAGGCTGAAAAGTTGAGTGAGTAAAGCGAGTAGCGAGTTCTGAGTAACGAGTAGCGGGCTTCCCCCGCATCGGGCAGTGTGAAAGCCTTGAGAACAAAACCGCGCATGCGGGCTTGTGAAGTACTCGCAACTCGGTAACTCGATTTGCACTTCGTGCAATATCACGTTATGCTCTCGTGCATACGTGTCCCGTTAGAGACGAGAAAATGTAAGATCACCGAAATACATTTAGTATCATGAAAGACAAACAAGAAAGAAAAATTATCAAATTAACCGACGGTCACTTCGTGACCTGTCTCTAACGGGATGAACGAAACAACACAAAAACCCTCTTCCGCTAACCAGCCCGGCGAGGTAGGAGCTACAGCGGGCAAGGAAAAAACATACCAAGAACTCAAAATAGAGACCTTGCCGGGTTCCGAAATAGAGATTTCAGGTGAAGTACCTGTCTCGGTAGTGGATTCGTATCGCAAAAAAGCTTTACAAAAACTTATTAAAAATATTGAACTTCCAGGTTTTCGCAAAGGTCATGTACCCGAAGATGTTGCGCTAAAACATGTTGGTGAACAAGGGCTTATGCAAGAAATAGCCGAGCAAGCACTAGGGAAAACCTACGCGGATATTGTTGCTGACAAGGCACTTGAAGTGGTTGGACGTCCAGCAATAACGATTACCAAACTTGCTTCAGGCAATCCTATTGGATTTAAAATCAAAAGTGCGGTCTATCCACATATCGAGTTACCCGACTACAAGAAAATAGCAACAGAGGAAGGAAAAAATCTTAAAGACCCAGAGGAGGTAACTATAGAGGATGACGAAATAGAAACAGAACTAAAGCGCATACATCTTGCACTAAACCAGTCTGCAGGTAAGGAGAGTGAGGGCGAAAAGGCAGAAATGCTACCTCTTGATGATGCATTCGCCACAACAGTTGGAGACTTTAAGGATTTGGCAGACCTTAAGAAAAAAATGAAGGTGCAGATGTTGAGAGATAAAAAGAACAAGGAATACGATAAGCGCAGACTTACCATCGCAGATGCAGTGATTGCGAAGAGTAAGGTTGAAGTTCCTGCAATTTTTGTCGAAGGAGAACTTGACCAAATGGTTGCTAGCTTCAGTGATAGGGTGGCACGAGCAGGTATGGAACTAGAGGCTTACCTCAAGCAGGTAGAAAAGACGATAGAAGACTTGCGAAAAGAATGGCGTGTAGATGCGGAAAAGAGAGCAAAACTGCAATTGATTTTTAATGATATTGCGCTTAAGGAAAAACTTGTGCCTGATGAAAAGAAACTGACGCGTGAAGTAGCACATATTAAAGAGCACTACCCTGATGTAGACGAGGGAGCAGTGCGTACCTACGTGAGTGCTCAGATGACAAATGAGTTAGTCTTTGAGCTTCTTGATGGTGGTAGGAAGCCGAGTAAGCCAAACGAAGAACCTGCTCATGAGCATGATGAGCATTGTGATCACGAGCACTAAATAATTACTCAGGTATACAAAAATACGGCTATGAAAAGCCGTATTTTTGGTTTAACTATTGACATCGTCTATAAAAAGGTGTATTCTACTAAGTAGAGTTACAAATTGGCAGAAATCAAAAATGTGTATAAAGCACAACACAAGGAGGAAGTTATGTGTAAAAAAATGTTCTCTTCATTCATCTTTTTACTGGCGCTGTTGGCAATATTTTCTCAGCCTGTTTTGGCTGAAGGAAAATACAAAATTATGACATTTCAAACTTGTGATTATGCCAGCATAGCTCAAGTAACAGATGATGTGAACCGTAGAGCTGAACAGTGGATGAATATTGTAGCCTCCAAGGTCAAAATAATAAGCCACGCTCTTTCTGTTTCCCATACTTCCTGCGCCGTACTCACCATATTGTATACGGAAGAGGAAATGAAGTATGATATCCCATTTAAATAGATCCTTTTCTTCTAAAAACCCGCACGTTTTTAGTGCGGGGTTTTGAGTATATGTTCTCCATACAGCAAAGGGCTTGCCCGCACACTAACATTTGCAGTGCGTGCCCTAGGCACAGGGACAATGTTAGTGTGCGGGCTTGCATTCTCTACCCGAGCGTAGTACAGTACTCCCACTGTGCCTTAGCACTATGTAGGTTTTGATTTGCCTGCAAAACGAAGGCAAGACAGATACATGCCAACAATAAACCAACTGATAAAGAAACCTCGAAAAGATCGACCTACAAAGTCGAAGGTTCCTGCTTTAAGCAAAGGGTTCAATACACTCAAAAATAAACCGACCTATTACCCGGCTCCATTTAAGCGTGGTGTTTGCGTAAAAGTGGCTACCAAAACTCCCCGAAAACCTAACTCCGCTATACGAAAGTATGCTCGTGTTCGTCTTACTAATGGTGAAGAAATCACGGCATACATTCCTGGAATGGGACACAACCTCCAAGAGCACTCAGTGGTACTCGTGCGCGGTGGTCGTGTAAAAGACGTTAACATTCGATACACAATCGTTCGTGGAAAACTCGATGCATCAGGTGTAGACAAGCGTACACAAGGACGTTCACGATACGGTACAAAGAAACCTAAGAAAGCATAATCACTCATCCTAACTATCTATGCGAAGACCAATAAAAAAGAAACCCCGTATTTCACCCGACAGTCGTTACAATAGCGAACGTCTTGAGAAGTTCATCAACAACGTTATGTTTGACGGCAAAAAAGAGACAGCGCGTAAGGTTATCTATGAAGCCCTTGATGAAATAAAGAAAAAGGTAGAAGGCAAAGAACCTCTCGAAGTATTTGAAGAAGCATTACGTAACGTAGGACCTTCAGTGGAAGTGCGATCTCGTCGAGTGGGTGGTGCAAACTACCAGGTTCCTCGCGAAGTACGTCCTGAACGTCGCCAAGCTCTTGCAATGCGCTGGATTATCAACGCAGCTCGAGCAAAGTCTGGTGGACCTGCATCTAAATTTTATGCTGACGAACTTATAGCTGCTGCAAACAATGAAGGAACTGCTTTCAAGAAAAAAGAAGATACTCATCGAATGGCCGAGGCCAACCGCGCCTTCGCGCATTTTGCCTGGTAATTTCAGAGCGAAGCGAATGAAATTCCAGATGCAAATGCGGTGATGCCCCTTGCGGGTACGCGCATTTCGCTTGGTAAAAAAATAACGCCCTCAGGGCTTATTTTTTACCTAGCACTCGAGAGTATCTAAGAAAATCTATACCAATACTCAGGCACGATTTTTTTATAATCTGCAAAAGCCCTTTCGTCTTCAGCAATACAAACCTGCCTACGCAGGTTTGCGAACTTTCAACTTTAAACATTTAACTTTCAACTCAATTCCGTTTGCGATTTACTCAAAACTTATGTATAGTATGCGCACTTATAGCGACGCGCACTTTGCCTGTAATTTCAGAGCGTAGCGAATGAGATTACAGTTGCAAGTGCGGTGATGCCCCCTGCGGGTACTACGCGTTTTTTATTCATTAGTATCCTAAACCTAACAGCATGAACAGAGATTATCCATTAGAGCAAGTACGAAATTTTGGTATCATTGCGCACATTGATGCAGGTAAAACGACCACATCTGAGCGCGTGCTTTTTTACACAGGAATGAGCCATAAGATAGGAGAGGTGCATGACGGTGGTACCGTGACCGACTGGATGGAGCAAGAACGTGAACGTGGTATTACCATTACGTCTGCTGCCATTACTTGCTTTTGGACAAAAATAGGAGAGGATACTACAGATACAAAAAAGAAAACTCGTTTCAATATTATTGATACTCCTGGACACATTGACTTTACCGCTGAGGTACAACGTTCTATGCGTGTGCTCGACGGTGCAGTTGTCGTGTTTGATGGTGTTGCTGGGGTGGAACCTCAGTCAGAAACAAACTGGCGTTATGCGGATGATGCCAACGTACCTCGTATTTGCTTCATCAATAAACTTGATCGCACTGGAGCGTCTTTTGAACGAAGCTATCAATCGATCTTGAATCGTCTTTCGAAAAAAGCTATTCGTATGCAAATTCCTATCGGTGAGGAAGATGCTCATGAAGGAGCTATTGATCTTCTGACTCGAAAGGCATATCGCTATACTGGCAATATGGGTATAGAGGTGCAGGTGACGGACGATATTCCAGAAAATCTCAAAGCGGACATAGAGGCATACCGAAGTGATCTCATAGAGCGCATTGTTGAAAATGACGATGCTATGATGAATGCATATCTTGAGGGAAACGAACCATCTCTACCTGAACTCAAGGCATTGCTTCGCAAGGCAGTTATTGCAAACAAAGTATTTCCTGTGTACTGTGGATCAGCGTTAAAAAACAAAGGTGTTCAGCCAGTACTTGATGCGGTTGTCGACTACTTACCTAGCCCAATCGATCTTGATGCTGTCAAAGGTACCAATCCTAAAACAGAAGAAGTGGAAGAGCGAAAACCCTCAGATGAAGAACCATTTTGTGCACTTGCGTTTAAAATTCAAACAGACCCATTCGTGGGAGCGCTTACTTTCTTCCGTGTATACTCTGGTACACTTGAGGCCGGAAGCTATGTCTACAACACTACCACAAACACTAAGGAGCGTGTCGGGCGTATTGTGCGACTACAAGCTGACAAGCGTGAGGAAGTAAAGAAAGTGTTTGCAGGAGAGATAGCAGCAGCTGTGGGGCTTAAAGATACTAAGACAAGTCACACACTTTGTGATGAGAAAGCGCCTATTGTGCTTGAGCAGATACATTTCCCTGAGCCTGTCGTATCGGTACGTATTGAACCTAAAACAAAAGCTGACCAAGAGCGACTCGGCACTGCGCTCCACAAACTAGCCGATGAAGACCCGACGTTCCGAGTTGCAAGTGATGAAGAAACAAATGAGACTATCATCAGTGGCATGGGTGAGCTTCATCTCGATATTCTTGTTGATCGAATGAAGCGAGAATTTAACGTTGATGCTAACATCGGGCGTCCGCAGGTGGCATATCGTGAGACTATTCAGAGAGCGTCCGAAGCTGAGTGTAAGTATATCAAGCAAACAGGAGGTCGTGGACAGTACGGACATGTGAAGATTCGTATCAAACCACTTGAGGCACTTGTTGAGGGTGCAAAAGTTCCCAAGAATGTCTATCGTGAGGATCACTTTGAGTTCATCAACAATATCAAAGGAGGTGTTATTCCTGCTGAATTCATTGCTCCAGTACAAAAGGGTATCCGAGAGGCAATGGATAGAGGAGTTGTTGCTGGATTTAAAGTCGTTGATATTTCAGTTGACCTCTATGATGGCTCCTCCCATGATGTGGACTCAAGTGAAATCGCTTTCAAGATTGCGGGTAGTCAAGCGTTCCAAGACGCTGCAAAAAGAGCAAACGCTGTACTCCTTGAACCTATTATGAAAGTTGAAGTTGTTATACCTGAGAAATTCATGGGTGATATCAACGGACACCTCTCAAGTAAACGCGGACAGATAGAGGGTATGGAATCACGAGGTGTAGACCTCCAAACCATTCATGCTAAGGTACCACTTTCAGAAATGTTCGGTTACACGACGACCCTGCGTTCAATGACAGAAGGTCGTGGACAAATGACAATGGAGTTTGACCACTATGCAGTGGTACCACCAAACGTTGCTGAGGAAATAAAGACCGCGAGAGGGTAAGCTTGAATAACGAGTAAAGCGAGTAGCGAGTTCTGAGTTACAAGAAAAAACGCGCTAAAGTAAAACCATCCTTGGAAGATAAATCTCCAAGGATGGTTTGTTGAGGTTAGGTATATTTAAAACTCGGCTAGTTTTTCGTTAGCCATCCGTGATTCGTCGGTATTCTTTGGCACAAAATTAACAACAAATTGTGCTTTTTCTTTTGAATCTGCGTACTGCAATAACTTTTTAAATACTTCCAATCTTTCTGGAGATTTGGGTCTAGATAGGGTATACAATTCATGCGCTTCCTCAAAAGAAGAAATCGAACTGAGTTCTTCGAGTACATAGTAGTTCCACACTATGACTGCAACTCTTTCCCAAACAGAGTCTGGTGGTGATGTAAAAAATAAATTTTTTGCCCAGCGGAGTAATTTTCTTGGTGCACCACTTGGCATATTAATTTTCAAGTTCTTAAAAACATCTTGCAACGAATTGCCCCACAGTATTAGACTCATACCCCCCTCCTCAATTTAGGTGATAAAAACAGTTCCTCTTTATGTAGCGTACAAGCAAAGATAAAAATGTCAAAGCACAATATAGGTAAATTCTCTACCGAAATGCAACTACTTTTAATAATGAGATTCTTGGAACTTTTGTAATAATACCTTGTTCAAGTGCAACCTCATAGGAACTACGG
>LCCS01000040.1 GCA_000998045.1 Parcubacteria group bacterium GW2011_GWD2_42_14 | reverse complement strand
TTTTTTAATATCGTATTCGTCTGGAGTAAATTCAAAAGAATTTTTATACGAGCTCAATGATCCAACACGTATATCATCTACAAGATATTCTATTTTAGTTAGAATATCTTCATTATCAACATCAAACCTTACTTTTATTGACCCATCCTTGTTAAAAGTGTCCCTGTTCTCTGGTGTTTCTATCGTAACTTTTGTTTTTTCCGTGGAATTTTGAGTAGATGTATCGAGGAGTGGAGGAGAAGAACTTCCTTGTGTAACCTGCCACAACATAACCCCATACTCCCAATATCGATACTGAGGATCTTGTGTGGGGTTCGAAGGGTAAGGTCCCAGGGGATTATCCTTATCAACCCAATGAAGAATAGAGTGTGCAGTGGGAGTGGTGTCGTTTTCTACACCAAGTATCGCTGAACTTGGTTCTGCAGGAGAGTTGTATTGTGCCTTAATACCACGCAGAACCGGCTTTAAATTGGAATCAATAGGTGCAGGAGGTGTAAATGAAAGCGCTTCAGGGTATTTTTTAAAATACGCTTGCATAAATTCATTCCACATTGGAGCAACAATAAAACCAGCAACCTTTTTTTCCATTGCTGTGTTGTTGTTGTTCCCAGCCCATGCCCCAACAGAAATTTGTGGAGTATATCCTATAATCCATGCATCACGGTAATCGTTCGTTGTTCCTGTTTTAACCGCAACTTCTCGATCAGGGAAATGTAAAAAGGAGTCAGAACCAAATGCAGACGTTCTTGCATTATTATCTTTTAACATGTCGTTAATGGAACGTGCCACCTCAGTTTCAAGCACTTGCTCCCCTTTTGTTTCAACTGAGAATAGCTCTTGTTCGCTTCCTGAAAATATCTCTTTAATACTTGTGTGAGGAATACGGTATCCTTCGTTTGCAAAAACACCGTACGCGCTGGTCATCTCAAGCAGTGACACCTCCCCGCCTCCTAAAACCAATGTGAGCCCATATCGTTGCCAATCCTTCAAGGTGGTTATTCCAAGTGATCGAGCCAGTTCAATGGTTTCCTTCATTCCCGCGAGGTACAGGACTTTTACTGCGGGGACGTTAACCGACTGTGCTAACGCTTCTCGAAATGTCATAGGTCCACGGAATTTATTGTCGTAGTTTCCCGGTGAATAGCATCCCTCATTGCTTGAAAAATCAGTTTTTTCACATGCGGTTGAAAACTGTGTGCGAACGTCGTACAGCACAGTTTCTGTGGTGTACCCCTTGCGTAGTGCTGCTGCGTAAGCAAAAGGTTTAAAAGAAGAACCTGGTTGTCGTTCTGCCAGTCCGATATTGAAGTTACCATCTATCTCGTCATCAAAATAATCACGACTGCCCACCATTACCAAAATACCTCCTGTTTTTGGATCGATAGCCATAAGGGATGCATTTGTAGCGTTAAATTTTTCACTATTTTCATGTGCTCGTTCGTAGACTATTCTCTCAGCTTCTTTCTGAAGTTCCCAATCAAGTGTAGTGATGACTTTTAAATTTGCTTGTGCAAGATTTTCTTCCCCATAGAGTTCTGTAAGGTGATCAATCACATAAAAGACAAAGTGAGGAGCCTTAATTGATGCTGATGTAAAAGGTCGAAACTCTACAACCTCATCTTTTGCTTTGGTATATTCCTCTTCGGTAATGTGACCAAGTTCAAACATTCTCTTAAGTACCTGATTTTTCCGAGCATTGAGATCCTCTCGATGGTTTCCGTAAGGAGAGTAGTACGAAGGGGCTTGTGGTAAGGCCGCAAGATAGGCACTTTCAACAAGATTGAGATCCTTTGCTGATTTTCCAAAAAATCCTTGACTTGCTTCCTCAATGCCGTATTTCGTACCTCCATAGGGTATTTCATTTAAATAAAGTTCTAAAATAGCGTCTTTAGAAAGATCTCGCTCAAGCTTTATTGCGAGCACCCATTCCTTAAGTTTTCGAGAAAGTTTCTTTTCGTTTACTAACAAAGTATTTTTAACCACCTGTTGTGTGATGGTTGAACCACCTTGTCCTCCGAGCAAATTCCCATCTTTTAAATTAATGAATACTGCACGAACGATTGCAAGAGGCTCAATGCCGTGGTGGGAATAAAAACCTGAATCTTCTATAGAAATAGTTGCCTTTTTCACATAATCGGAAATTTGATCAAGAGGCACCACGGTACGTCGCACATCTTGGTGCATATCATACAAAAGAACTTCCCCTGTTTTGTCATATATTTTTGTTGAAAGTCCATTCTTCTGCGTCTCAATAATATCCACCGTTGGCATGGTTAGTGTTGACGCCCACAAAATAAATACTCCTGTAAAAATTAAACCTAAAGCAAAAACTATCGCTACTATTACAAGCAGAATGTTTTTAACGAAAAATTTGTCACGTATTTTAATCATCTCACTAGAGGCAGGTCATGAAGTGACCGTCGGTTATATTGCTAATTATTTGTGTTTTTATCATATTCCAAATTTTAAACTTCCCTCAAACTTGTCATCAAATCATGGTAACACAGCGCGTCAAGCTTTGCTCGTAATCTATACTATATAGTAGTACCTATTGCAACATGAAGATACACAAGCTGGTTGTGTGAGAAATACGTTGAGTTCAGGAACTCCTACAAATGTAAAAAAAGTAATCTCCAATTAAAAAAACACCCCTGGGGTGTTTTTTTAATTGGTTCCTATTCGTCTATATCATCAAAGGTGTCGAAATCGAGATATTCATCATCTTCTTCGTCTTCCTCATCCTCAGCCTCATCCAAAACACCAATTAGGAGTGGGTCTACTGCCAACAAATCTTCTTCATCGTCAAAGTTCTCGTCTTCCTCAGGAAGATTGACTTCTGCAAGATCCTCATCATCAAGAATTTCCTCTTCCTTTTCTTCTTCTATTTCTGGTACGTCCATACTGTTCAAAAAAATGTTTGGGTTATCGTATGTTTTTATACGCATGCTATACGCTAAAGTGAATAATAATTTAGTCGGTGTTATTTGTAACAAAACATCGGGCTGAATGCAATAGGTTACTTGTGTGGATAATGTTCAAAGCCCGCAAGGCTGGAAAAAGTTGCACTTGCAGTTAAACCAATAGCTATTGCATCATATTCATCGTCATATTGTATTTTTGTAGGCACATGAATAAGTTTAGGAATCATAAGAATCACTTGTTTTTTTGTTGCACTTCCATCTCCTGTAATCGCTATTTTAACCTGTTTTGGAGTAAATTCACGTATTGGAATACCAAGCTCAGTGGCGGTAAGTATAAGAGCACCGCGAGCCTCAGCAACACGCATTGCTGTTTTTTGGTTAGTGGCAAAAAACAAGTTTTCAAGAACACATACATCTGGTTTATGTTGTCGTAGCCACACACGGAACTCTTTTGCTACCATAAAAAGTCTTTCTTCAAACAAATCATTTTTGTTTGTTGTGATACAAGTAGATGCAAGTAAGGTTTCTTTTCCTGTTTCTGTGCGGGTAAGAATAGCCAAACCACAACGATCGTATCCAGGGTCAAGAGCGATTATTTTCATCCCGTTAGAGACAGGTCACTAAATGACCGTCGGTTAGATTATTAATTTTTGGCTTTCTTACCATGTTCAACATTTCGAGGCACTTTTAGAAACATCAGTATTTTGGTCTCTAACGGGATTCATCCCGTTAGTATAGCAAGATAGCGTGTGGACTACGAAGCGTTCGTATATATGCTCTCAATGTCATCATATTCTTCAAGTGCTTCTATAAGAGTTGTAAGTTTTTCTTTTTGAGAATCGTCTTCCAAAGGCAGGAGTGTTGTTGGCTTCCATTCTGCACCATCTTTCTCAAAAGCCCACATAGCCGCCCCTGGTTCTGCTAATTGATAGCCAAGTTTGGAAAGTAGGTGTTTGAGTTCGGACACTGTTCGATTCCTGTTGTCTGTGTATACATCAAGTAGTATTGCCACTCCTTGAGGCCCATACAGTTCGTAGGTAATCTGTTCACTTGCACCTCCCGCACCAACACCTTTTGCAATAGCACGTTCAATGTTCTCTTTGGGCATGTTTTCTGCTTTTGCTTTCTGAATGAGTGTTTTTAAGGAGGGAGAGTTTGCGTCCCCTCCTACTAGACGCGACTCCACAGTGATAAGGTGTGCAATTTTACTAAAAACTTTTCCTCTTTTTACATCAGTAGCAGCTTTTTTGTGTTTAATTGTTGACCATTTTGAATGTCCAGACATAGTGTGGTTACCTACATTATCAATGTATACATAATACGTTTTATACACACTCAAGCAAATAGTATGCATGAAGTGTTCTATTATTAAAGATATACTGATACAATGAAAGGTGTATGAGTTTCCCCCTAAAAACAACATGGTCGCTCCTTCTTGTGTTGCTCGCCACTCCAATTTCTTTTATTGGCGCACAAAATACCGCGTGGATAGATAATTTTGCAAACGGTTTGTTGGTAAACGTATTACCGCTTTTAGTAACCCTTCTCAGTGCGTTTGCGGTAGTTTATTTTGTGTGGGGGGTGGTTCTCTTTATTGCTCAAACCAGTAATGAACAAGCGCGAGAAGATGGAAAACAACGAATGATATGGGGTCTTGTTGCACTTTTTGTCTTGGTTAGCGTTTGGGGTTTGGTGGTACTTCTCCAGACCATCATAGGTGCAGATGGTGCTTCCACTCCTTATGCTCCACAAACATCGTATATCAATTTACAAGATAATTATCTTTCATGAAAATAAAAAAAATCGCAACACCGCTAATAAGTTTAGTCACTCTTTTTTTTACGCCACTAATAATATATGCGCAAAACTTTACGTATGTATATACTTTCTTGGACAGTGTTAGTACTGTACTTTTTCTTTTACTTCCAGTTCTTGTTGGTCTTGCTCTTGTGGTGTTTGTCTGGGGGCTGGTGGTATTCATTGCTCAATCGGGAAATGACCAGGCTCGTGAAGTGGGAAAACAACGAATGATATGGGGCCTTATTGCACTTTTTGTTATTGTGTCTGTGTGGGGGATTGTGCTTCTTCTTCAAGAATTGTTTGGTGTTGATAGTAATCCGGGGGGGCTTACTCCACCAGTTATTTTGTAAGTTTTATGAGTAGTGTAAATAAAAAATACCTTTTTTGGATACACGTGGTACTGTTGGTGATTCCTGCATGCATACATGCACAAGATTTTAGCTACATGACATCATTAGGAGAATCGCTCTTAGTTGTTGCATCGACACTCGTCCCCATACTTCTAGGGATTGCTCTCATTGTGTTTGTTTGGGGTCTGCTGGTGTTTATAGCCAAAGCGGACAACGAGCAAGAAAGGGATGCTGGTAAACAAAAAATGTTCTGGGGTATTATAGGGCTTTTTGTGCTCGTTTCGGTTTGGGGTATTATCCTTCTTATGCAGGATATTGTTGGTGTCGAAGGTACACCAAATGGACTGGGTCCTCCGGGCATTCCTTTCTAGTAGAACCACGCAGGTATGCGGAACAGTGTCCATATACACACAATCACCCTCGGGATGTCTTCCGAGGGTGAATTAGGTAGCCTACTTAACTGCTAGGTTGATCTCCCAGAGTCTTGGAGCATCAAACATACACAGTGTTCTTTTACCGTCTGCGTAAATACACCCTGCTGCAATTGCATAGATATTACCATCCCTTGCCTCAGCTAACCCTATCTGGATTTTTGATAGATAGTGTCCTTTAGGTGCTGTGTGAATATAAAAATCAATCTTAGTGAAACCGTATTGATCATTTGGATTGTCCGGAAGAACAAACTCTGTCTTACGGAAGCTTCGGGGCCATTTTTTTACATCCTCGACTGTTGGTAATCCATCCACTGCCTGTACAGTGAAGCAGAAGAACAACAGGGTTATAAAAATTGATGAACGTAAAAAAACAGAAAGTCTTTTCATTTGTCCTCCTCCTTTTTTGAATGGTTGGGTGTAGTGTAAGTTGTGTAATACTCTACATATAGAATCTCACACGTACAGTATTTGTCAACAACTGCGTAATGGTTCAATAGCTTGGACGCACTATACTAGCGTCATATGGCATACACAAAGAATCCCCACATGCCTCGCGTCCGTCGTGATGCAGCTGCAATGG
>LCCS01000039.1 GCA_000998045.1 Parcubacteria group bacterium GW2011_GWD2_42_14 | reverse complement strand
TCGAGTCAATCTACAGCGAAAAGTGCCACAACACTGGCAGGGACAGGAGGAGCCGACACCACCCCTCCCGCTGTGCCGACAGGACTGTCGGTGATGTAAACCGAGGAATTCAATCGGTACAAAAGTATCTTAATAATAAATAACAGTAAATATATGGAAAAAGAAGTGCAAGGTAAGTACCGACATTTTAAGGGGAGTATAGTTGAAGTGCTTGGAATAGCGCTTCATACTGAAACTAAAGAAGAAATGGTGGTGTATGTTCACCCAGATAAAATTGAAGGGTATGAAGGAAACTCAATGTGGGTGCGTCCCAGACCCATGTTTTTTGGAGAAAAGGAAGTTGATGGGGTTATGGTCCCACGGTTTGTGAAGATAGAAGAGTAGAGAGTGAAAGTTTTTAAAATATTGACTAAGTTAGGTTTTCATAGTAAACCTTGGGTTAGGTGGGTAGGTTAAAACTAGAACTTACAAGGAGAAAACATGGACCCGACAGTGAAGCGTGAAGAGGTGTTTCAGTGGGTAGAAGAGGGAGACGACTTTAGTTTAAAGATAAAAAAGAATGTAACGGAGGATACGGAGAGTGGAAGTGTTTTTGTAGATAGTCTGAAAGAGTCTGGCTATGTTGTGAGTGAGCAGGCAAGTGGAATTCTTCTTCGCGACATCGGCAGAAACTACATCCGCTATTTCACATTCCATATCTTGAAAACAATATTTAAACCAAATATAAAACAGATGGTGTACATAGGAGTTGAGCTTCAAGACTTGAAACTGCCTGACCCAAAAACTGTTCGTTTTTTCTTTGAAACACTCAGAACAGGCGACATGGAAAAAATGGGTTTGAACACCATCATCCTTCCGTGCGAAGAAAAGATTCGAGGGGGAATGTTTTGTCGGCTCATTGTTCGCAAGAAAGGCGACTTTCTCACTATTGGTACCTACATTGAGGAAAAGAAAGACAAGTGGAACAACGGCACGGGTTTTCTTTTTGTAGAATGAGCACCTTCCATAATCGTACCCCGTCTTCGTGAGAAGACGGGGTACTCTTGTTAGGACTTACGTAAACGGCGCATTTATTTTGACATAAAAAAACTAGACAGAAGTCTGGTCTTTTTTATGTCATGTTAGAAACATTAAAAATCTATACAGTTGAGAAATGAAGCACGGCAAGCGCGATCAGGGAAAAGCTTATAAATCCAGTCAGTATGTTTGTTGCAATGATGTGCTTCATATCTTGGGTCTTTATGTCTGAGCTATGTGTACGGAGACGCACCATATATCCACCTCTTACAACATGCTTGGATAGGACTTACGTAAACGAACGTACCACAGGAGTACTTCATTTTTTTAACTCCCTTCGGTCGTAAGAAAAATTGGTCGCACTTCATCGGTGCCCAAGCAAAATGGAACAAGTTGTATGAAAAATACTACGAGAGACGTTTTGTGATGGGTAACGATGAAATGTGTCGTTTGCGTAAGTCCTATTGGAGCTTCGGATATTTGGGTTACAATAGACAGACATGGAAGATCAAAAACTTGATGAACAATCACAGACACAATCGGACACGCAACATGAGCCTCATGAACATGCACGAACACGCCTTATGATAGGTGTTGGGGCAGTCGTTCTGGTCATTGTTATCGGCCTTGTTTGGATGAAGTGGGGAAAAGAAATAAAAGAAGCATGTGTTGGAGATGGGGAAGTATGTACCGTAGAGTTACCTGTGGCACCAAGTGAAGGTGGTACTGAATTTATTGAAGAGTAAAAATTAGTTATAAAGATAATAAACAATATGTCTGAAGAAACACCATCGGTACAAAAGCAAACAACAAATCCGTACCTTATGCCTGGGGCAATAGTACTTGCAGGGATCCTCATTTCCTATGCAGTGTTTGCCACGCAAGGTAATAGTGCCAAGGTCCAAGCACCTGCGGGAACGAAGCTAATTGAAGAAGAGGTGCTCGCCATCTCAGATGAAGATCATATATATGGACCTAAGGATCCTGATGTGTACTTTATTGAGTATTCTGACTATAGGTGTGGCTATTGTGGTTTGTTCCATGATACGATTAAAGAACTTATTGAATTTTATGATGGAAAGGTTGCGTGGGTCTATAGGCATACTCCATATCAGCCAGGCGGAAAAGAAGCAGCGGTAGCAAGTGAATGTATTGCAGAGCTGGTGGGAGAAGAAGCTTTTTGGGAATATTCTGATCGTGTCTTTAAAAACCAGAAGAGTCTTTCTACACAATGGCATGCAGACATGGCGAAGGACCTAGGGGCAGATAGTGACAAATACTCTGAATGTATTTCCTCAGGAAGGTATGATGATCTTATTGCCAAGCACACCATGAATGGGCAAGGGCTCGGAGGAGAAGGAACACCATTCAATGTGCTCCTTACCAAAGAAGGAGGGGTCGTTAAATTCTCTGGTGCTCAATCTCTGGAAAACGTTAAGCTTTTCGTCAATCGCGCGCTTAACTCACTTGAGTAATATATGCATCATTTTAGATTTGTTATAGGAGGAGCACTCGTGGTGCTTGTCATTGGTAGTCTTGCTTTTATTTACATTTCTTTTCTGCATGACTCAAACGAGCCTGCAGAATATACGCTTCTCCAAGCGCCTGACTTTAGCTTGCCCGATGCTTCAGGAAAAAACATTAGCCTTGAAACCCTAGAAGGTGACGTGAAGGTGATTACTTTTTGGGCAAGTTGGAGTCCATATACACGTGAAGAATTGACCTCACTCAGTAAGCTTAAAGAGGAGTACGGAGACAAAGTCTCAGTAGCGGCACTCAATAGAGATGCAAATCCAGCTGAGGGGCGCGCATACCTTGAGACTCTTGGTTTGGGTGAAGTGCTTGTGTTTGCGTATGACCAACAGGACGAATATTTTAAAAAGGTGAATGGATACGCGATGCCTGAGACACTCTTCTTAAATGCAGACGCAAAAATTGTTTTCCACCAACACGGGCCAATGACCTACGATGAAATGCGTGCCCAGATAGAAACCATGCTTAGATAATACCATGCCGGAACTTGAACCACTTTTCTTTTTTTCAGCCTTCCTTGCTGGTTTTTTGATGTTCCTTGCACCATGTACACTGCCTCTTCTCCCTGCGTACTTGGGGTTTATCAGTGGGGTGACTGAAAAGGAAATTAAAGATCCTTCCACACGCACCTGGGCAAGAAAACACATCGTCAAGAACAGCCTTATGTTTTCATTCGGATTTTCTCTGGTGCTCATACTTTCTGGTATGTCAGCAGGTTTTTTGGGTGGAATACTTTCACCAAACGTATTGCAAGTTTTTGTAGTGGCTGGAGGAGTGCTTATTATTGTATTTGGGTTGTTCATGATGCAAATTGTTAAGCTGTCGTTCCTCACACGGGAGAGAAGGCTTCCTGTCCCTGCATGGTTGACCGTCGGCAATCCAAAAAGCTCGTTTCTCCTGGGGAGTGCATTTGCTATAGGGTGGACACCATGTATCGGTCCTGTGTATGGCACTATACTTATTTACGCTGGAAGTACGCAGACAGCACTTTCTGGTGTACTTCTTCTCACTGTATTTGCAATTGGATTTAGTCTTCCGCTACTTATTCTGGCGGTACTTATGAGTCAGGCAACCCGGGTGATAGAGAAAACTCTACCGTATATACATACTGTATCTTTTATTGGGGGCATAGCACTCGTTGTCATTGGTCTATCGCTCGTGCTTGGGAATACAGGGCTAACAAACTGGTTTTTTTACTTTTTTCACTATTTCGACTTGAGTGCTTTTCTTCAGCCATACCTCTAAAAACCGTATATATGGTATACTAAGAAGCAGTACTGTTAAAGGGACCTACGTAAACGGATGTAGTTCGAGGCGCCCAAACAAAATGGAACGAGTTGTATGAATACTACGAGAGACATTTTGCGCAGGGTAACGCCTGCCTGCCGGCGGGCAGGATGAAATACGGCGTTTGTGTAAGTCCTGCGTTATTATAATTTTTGACATATGGACACAACAACAACAAAAACAACTGAAGGAGTCACTTCAGAATCGCTTCTGCTGAGCAGAAGAATTCACGGAGCACTTGCCCTTGTTCTTATTTTGCTCGCCGCATTTCTTTTTGCTGAAACCATTAAGTCTCTCAAGGAGTATCGTTTTATCGGAGGCGGTATAGCACCATCAAATGCGATTACTGTTTCCGGTGAGGGCGAGGTCTTTGCAGTACCTGATACAGCAGAGTTCAGCTTTACTGTTTTGGAAACAGCTGCTACTTCAGCAGAAGTGCAGGGGGCAGCTACCACAAAAGCAAATGATGCAATCAAGGCATTAGTCGACCTTGGTATTGAAGAAAAAGATATTAAAACAGTTGCGTACGATTTGTACCCAAAATACGAGTGGAAAACAAACACAACCTGTGTGCGGTTTCCATGCGAACAAAATCAAGTACAAGTTGGTTTTGAGCTAAATCAGACGGTACAGGTAAAAGTCCGAGCTATTGACCGTGCAGGTGAAATGCTTGAGGCAGTTACTGGGAAGGGAGTTTCAAGTGTTAGCGGGCTTACGTTCACTGTAGCAGATGAGGATGGTATACAGGCAGATGCACGCAAGCAGGCTATTGACGACGCACGTGCAAAGGCTGAAAAACTTGCAAGTGATCTTGGTGTCTCGCTTGTTCGCATTGTTGGATTTTCAGAAGGAGGAGATGTTCCTCCGGTGATGTTTGCTCGAGATTCGGCACAGTCTCTAGGTATGGGAGGTGCAGAAGAAATGATGAAATCTTCAGTAAATGTTCCAACTGGCGAAAATCGTGTGGTTTCAAACGTCAACATTACGTACGAGATACGATAAACGAGTTACGAGTAGCGAGTAACGAGCAAAAACAAGCTAAAAAGTTTAAAGTAAGTAAATAGTTTTAAGAAAATACCTCTATAAATCGAGGTATTTTCTTTTTTTTGGTATTGTTTGACAAGCAGGTATAGATTTAGTATTATAGTACGTATCCAGCCCCGAGGGGCGGTTTTTTTAACAAAAGTTTCTCACTCATTTGCAACTATGAATCGCATCATTAATTATTTGAGGGCAACACGTGGTGAGCTTAAGCATGTGAGTTGGCCAACTCAAAAACAGACCACTATTTTTACCATACTGGTGATTATTATTTCTATACTGACGTCAGCGTACTTAGGACTTCTTGATGCAGGCCTCACAAGAGCTCTCGATAGTATTCTCTAACAGTTTTTAATAGCCGAAACATATGACAAAACAAGAAAACACAAACGAGCGAAATTGGTACGCCATACATACATATGCTGGATATGAAAAAGCTGTTGAGCGCAATCTTCGTCAGCGTGTCGAGTCGCTTGGGGTAGAGGACAAGATTTTTAATGTGGTAGTGCCTACGGAAAAAAAGATAAAAATTAAGGGTGGAAAGCGTGTTGAAGAGGAAGAAAAGATTTATCCTGGGTACTTGCTCGTTGACATGATAGTTGATGAAAATAGCTGGTACGTCGTACGTAATACTCCACGTGTTACTGGATTTGTCGGATCAGGTGTTCAGCCAGTACCTCTTGAGGCAAAAGAAATTGAAACACTTTTTAAGCGCATGAACAGTGAAACCATAAAGCACAAAATCGACCTTGCGGTTGATGATGCGGTTATTGTTGCGGACGGACCATTTAAAGATCTCGAAGGAAAAGTTGGAGAAGTGGACGAGGAACGAGGAAAGGTTAAAGTACTCGTGCCAATGTTCGGTCGTGAGACTCCAGTAGAACTCGATTTCTTGCAAGTAAGACGTATATAAGGTAACCTAGCTCCACTATGGCAAAAAAAATAATCAAACAAGTTAAACTTCAAATTCAGGCAGGGAAGGCTAATCCAGCTCCTCCGGTAGGACCAGCACTTGGTCAGGCTGGTATCAATATTGGAGACTTCGTCAATAAATTCAACGAGGCAACAAAGGACAAGATGGGCTCAGTAGTGCCGGTTGTGATTTCTGTGTATGACGATCGTTCGTACGATTTCATAATGAAGACATCTCCTGCTTCAGATCTTATTTTAAAGAAGGTTGGAAAGCCGAAGGGCTCTGGTAAAAATCTTGTATCAAAAATTGGAAGTATCACTAAAGAGCAGGTGAGGGAGATTGCTACTGAAAAAATGAGTGATTTAAACGCAAACGACCTTGAGGCTGCGTCAAAAATTATTGAAGGAACTGCTCGGTCAATGGGTGTTGATGTGAAATAAAAACACAAATACAACGCAAAAAATAACCCACCATTTGGTGGGTTATTTTTTGTTCGTACAGGCAAAAGAGAAGGGAAATAAAGCCCAACTATAGCGCTTTTCAAGCTAGCGGACGCCACGTTCTGAATTAGCACTCTAATTGCACAACTCACTTCTTTAAAAACATCTCTCGTGGCGAACAAAACTTTAGACGTTTTCTAGGACGATTATTTAATTTGC
>LCCS01000038.1 GCA_000998045.1 Parcubacteria group bacterium GW2011_GWD2_42_14 | reverse complement strand
CTTCACGTTCTGTAAAGGTAAGCCTTGTGTATTTGTTCATATGACTGTGAACTATACCGTACGAAGTGTTGCGTTAGAAATTTGAGAGGAAGTAGTATTAGTTACGTAATTTTTTTGGTTTTTGCGCCTATTTCAACTTTTATTTTTTTCGAACTAAGGGGCATGCTTTTTAACTCAGAACTCAGAACACGGTACTCGTGTCATGTGTATAAAAATAGAGTGTAAACCTTTTTGATACGGTACTATATGAAGACTCCTTATATACTAATTTTTGTTCTATGCTTACATTACTCCTTATCATCGTTGTCGTTTTTTTGTGGCTACATGTAAAAAAGATAGAAGATCGCATGATGCATTTGGAGCAATACCTTCAAAAAGCCACTGAGCAGTTCGGAAAGGTCGAAAGGACGACCAATGCCGTATCTCCTGCGGTAGCTTTGAGGGATGAGGAGACAAAGGTGCAAGTACCAGTACCCACAAATTCTACAGAACTACCTGAAAATCCTGCACCGAGTGCGGTAGGGAATCTTATTGAGTGGCTCAAAACAGATTGGCTCATGAAGCTTGGTGGTCTACTCATCGTGCTCGGCATGGCATGGTTTGTAAACTATGCATTTGCAAATAACTGGATAGGCCCGATGGGAAGAATTAGTCTCGGCTTTATCGTAGGTGCGATGATTCTCGTACTTGGGCGATATCGCATGAACACCTATATTTCTCAAGGAGGTATACTCATGTTTATAGGGGCTCTTAGTATTATCTTGACCACATGGGCAGGGCGGGAACTGTATGGTTTCTTCACTCCTGCGTCAGCGCTTGTTCTTATGTTCCTCATCGCAAGCGTGCTAGGAATAACAAGTGTGCATTTCAAACGACCCCCACTTGCATATGCAAACGTGCTCTTGGGAGCTATCGCACCACTTCTCACCGCCAGCCCGTATCCTTCTCTCTCGGGACTCTTCACTTACTTGCTGGTACTCTCGCTCGGGTCTATATGGGTAGCAAGTGTTACCGGTTGGAGGCAAGTTATTTTCTTATCGCTCGCAACGGTATCAATGTATAGTGCCCCTTTCCTTATGGATAGTTACCTGACTAACGATGATGGACTCATGTTTGCCTTTGTTTTTTCTGCACTCTTTTTCTTTGTGTCTATCCTTGGAATGCGACACATACAGAAAACATCACTGTACGATGTTCTTACTGCTGTGCTCACAGGACTTTTCCTTCTTGCGTGGATTTTGGTTGATGCAGAAATGGAATGGCAGTCGTTACTCTTGGTGACATGGACCCTCGTGTTTGCCTTTGGTGCGTTCACCGCGGTTCGTCTTGGAGCAGCGATGTCATATTTCTACGCATATGCCAGTGTTGGAGTACTTCTCTTGGGATCCGCAACGGCGGTAGAGCTAGATGGTCCAACGCTAACGATTGCCTTTATTCTTGAATCTCTCGCGGTGCTCATACTTGGGTTCCATGTTACAAAAAAGCCGAGCTTATTGCCGATTTTGGCTATTCCTAGCATTGTTCCAATCCTGTTGTCGTTTGAAAGTATGGACGCGTCGCTATGGTCAAAGTGGTCAACTGGTATATATCATGATGACTCGCTAGTCTTGGCCCTCATGATTCTTTCAGGTGTACTGGTAGTGCGATACGTTTTGTACATGCGCTCGAAAGAACAGGATGAAGTAGTGCGCGACAAGCTTCTGTTCTTTTCAAACCTTGCGGGCACTGTTGCTTCACTCTACGGGATTGTGTACGTATGGCTCTGCTCGAAGGCACTCTTTGGGGAGGAGTACGGAGTTATCATTGCCTTGATTCTATACATTATCATTGGGTCCACACTCTACCTCAACGGGAAAAAGACGGGGGAAAAATGGAAGCGAGTGGTAGGTGGGGCACTTATAGGAATTACTTCTGTGTACCTTCTCTTTCTTACGGGTACGATACTTGGAGTGTTTGGACGCGTCGTTGCTTACACGGTGATAGGTGTTGTTCTTATAGGAGTCGCATGGCATGAGCGAAGCAGTAGTAAGAGTGCGTAAGGTTAAGTATTTATACAAAAAACTATGATTCACAAAAATAACGTATTGACATACGGCATTGCATTACTAGCATGTGTCGCTTTGTGGGCGGGAAATGTGTGTGCACAGACTCCGTCATGGCAAAAGACGCAGGAAGTAGATTTGACTGCCTTTCGATATACGACTGAGATATCTCCACACCAGAACGAGGTACCTACGGTACTTGAGGTGCCTATTGCCGTCGGGAGAGTGCTCAACAAGACGGCTGTTGTGGTCGGTGATGAGCAAGGTACTCAACCTTCGTTCTATATCTCTAACACCGAACGTCTTGATGTACCTATGCAGGTGATTGTAAAAGGTGCAGTGAACGCAAACAATCTCAGTGATAGAAATCTCGAGACTACGGTAGATTTTCCTTTTGATGAAGCTGGAACGAACAAGATTTCTATTACGGTAACAGCGAACCAGCAAATTACTACCTCCGAACTGCGTCTGGTACTTGCTCCAAATGTAGCTCATCCACACACTATTGCGTTATATCGTATCTCTCAGAACTTACCGAAAATAATTCTTGCTAAAACTGAGTTCAAGGGTTCTACAGTACGTTTTCCCAAGACCACAGCTTCAACCTTTGTCATTGAGTTTGAGCTCGCACAACCACTTCGGTTGGCTGAGATCGAGTTTGTGCAAGAGTCAGAAGAAGTGCGGTATGAAGCAGTTCGATTCTTAGCACAACCGAATACAAACTACACACTTTTTGTAGATCCTGATAGACAGTATGGAACAATCTCTTCACAAGGGATGTCACTTGCTGATGATGAGGGTGTGGTAACAGTAGGAGAAGGTGTTCTTGAGACAAACAAACTATATAGACCTTCCGACGGTGATGAAGATACGGTTTCTGATATGTATGACAATTGTGTATCTGTACCAAACTCTGATCAGGTAGACGTAGACAAAAACGGAAGAGGGGATGCGTGTGATGATTTTGATCGTGATGGAATAGTAACCATTAAAGATACCTGTCCTCTTGTACCAAACAGTGACCAGCGAGACACGGATAGTGACGGGGTGGGAGACGCGTGTGACGAAGAAGAAAACAGGCTGACCGAACGAAGTCCCTGGATACCGTGGGCAGGAATGGGGATAGCAGGAGCTGTTCTAATAGGACTCCTTATCATTAGCGCAGGCATGAAGCCAAAAACAGGTGTGCAGGTAGAAACAAAAGAAGATAAAGTTGAAAGTTTATAAAGTTAAATGTTCATAAAGTAAAAGTGTGAAAATATGTACTTTTGAGGAAATAATCGCTTGGCAGAAAGCTAAACAACTGACTATCGAAATATATCGTGTCTTCAGACTGAACAAGGATTATGGTTTTCGAGATCAAGTTCAAAGAGCTTCAGTTTCTATCATGAACAATATTGCAGAAGGTTTTGAAAGACAGAGTAACAAAGAATTCCGGCAGTTTTTGTTTATTGCTAAAGGTTCATCAGGTGAGGTTCGTTCTATGTTACTTCTCGCTCTAGAACTTTCATATATTTCCAAAAAAGAGCATGACCAATTATCAGCACTCGCTACAGATATTTCACGTCTTACGTCTGGTTTAATTAAAACTTTATAACTTTATGAACTTTATAACATTTAACTTTTTAACTTGACTCATCCATATTGGAATCATGTTAAAGTGAACAGTACTGTATGAAACAACGCATAATAAACATGTATTGGTGGACAAGAAGGCATATATCTACCCTCGCGTTTGCTTCTGGATTTGTGGTAGACACCCTGACACTTACCCGTATCGACATGCTGTATGAGAACGTGGTGTTTGTATCGTACTTGTTGATTGCATTTGTCGGAATTCTTCTCGTGCATGGAGTGGAGACACGTCTTTTTGCACCAGCACTGCTTCTTCGTGTACGTGTATGGCTACCTGCCTTAGTGCAGTTTCCGCTTGGAGGTCTTTTTTCAGGATTCCTTATTTTTTACACCAAGAGTGCTTCAGTGTTTGCCAGTTGGCCATTTCTTGCTGTGCTTTTTGTACTATTTGTAGGGAACGAATTCTTTCACAAACGGTATGAAAAACTTGTGTTTCAAATTAGCCTGTATTACATAGCCCTGCTCTCGTACCTTGTATTGGTTGTTCCTGTATTTCTTAACACACTTGGCACTGCAACGTTTATATTCGCAGGGATACTTTCGCTTTTCGGTATCAGTATGTTGTTGCTTGTTATTCAGCGTTTGTTTCCGAAACTCTACCAGCAAGGAGCCGTTCTGTTGTGGAGCATTATAGGTTTAATTTATGTTGGATTTAACATCCTTTACTTTACCAACACGATACCTCCTGTACCGCTCGCATTGAAAGAGATTGGTATTTATCATAGCGTCGTTCGTACGGGCGGGTCGTATGCACTGGTGTACGAAAGGCCGGAATGGTACGAATCGTGGAGGAAGACAAGTCGCCTCTACCACTACAACACAGGAGAATCCGCATACTGCTTTACCAGCATCTTTGCGCCCGAACGTATAGGCGATACACTTATTTTTCACTCATGGCAGAAAAAAACAAAAGATGGTCAGTGGGTTCGAGAGAGTCGTGTCCCGTATACAATCCAAGGAGGTAGGGAACAAGGATATAGGGGATACTCCATAAAGCGAAACCTTACTGAGGGAACATGGCGATGTGTCGTCGAGACTGAACGACAACAAGTAATTGGAGAGACCCGCTTTAATGCGGTACTTGTTAGTGATCCAGTTACGACTGTTTCTGAACTTCAATGACGAGTTGAAAGTTTATAAAGTTCGTAAAGTATAAAGTAAAATGTTCATAAAGTTATAAAGTTCGTAAAGTTGAAAGTTAAGAGCGCTTTCACCTTGCGAACACACAAACTCGTATACGCTGGTTTATGAACTTTTAACTTTCAACATTTAACTCTCGCAGAGTTGAGCTCAACCGTATTTCTCTATATAGTGCTAACATGATTGTGAAAAGTGTAGAACAAGCATTGCAACAAGCGCTCAAGAGTTTGGGATTGGAATTTTCCGAGATTACCTTTGAGCACCCTGGAGATATGGTCCATGGTGACTACGCGACCAACATTGCTTTGGTTTTGGCAAAAAAAGAAGGGAAGAACCCGAAAGAGCTAGCAGAACAGATTGTTGATGCGTTTGTAAAACCGGATGAGGTAGAGCGGTTGGAGGTTGCTGGTCCAGGTTTTATCAATATATTTTTAAGTCGAAGTTTTTTTCGTGACTCGGTTAAGAAAATTGTAGCAGAGGGGGAAAGGTGGGGTGCGCATGACACGTATAAAGATGTGCATGTAATGGTTGAGTATACCCAGCCAAATCCGTTTAAACCGTTCCATATCGGACACCTCATGAGTAATACGATTGGAGAGTCTATCTCACGATTGTATGAGTTTGCGGGTGCAGAGGTCCGACGTGCGAACTACCAGGGCGATGTCGGTTTACACGTTGCGAAAGCGTTGTGGGGATTGAGAAAAACAGGCGGAGATCCATCCAATATTGATGACATCGCACGAGCATACGTTGCTGGTAATAAGGCGTATGAAGACGAAGAAACGGCAAAAAAGGAAATTGTTTCTTATAATGCGATGGTATACGAGAACGCAAAAGAAATAGCAGAAGAGTACGCGGTGGGTAGAAGAGTATCGCTTGAACATTTTGAAGAGCTCTACAAAATTCTTGGCACAAGGTTTGATTACTACTTTTTTGAAAGTGAGACGACGTTGCCAGGGAGAGCACTCGTCAAAGAGGGACTTGCAACGGGTGTGTTTGAGGAAAGTGAAGGAGCAGTGGTGTTTAAAGGTGAACCGTATGGTCTCCATACGCGGGTATTTCTCAACCAACAAGGTCTAACAACATATGAAGCAAAAGATCTTGGACTTGCCCAGCTCAAAGCGCAGAAGTGGGACTTCGATATATCTATTACCACAACAGCTGTCGAACAGCAGGAGTATTTTAAAGTCATTTTCAAGGCATTGGCACTCTTGCGACCAGAACTTGCACCAAAGCTTCGGCATGTCTCACATGGCATGATGAGCCTTACGGGAGAAAAAATGTCTTCGAGAAAAGGCAATGTCATCACGGGTGAGTCGCTCATACAGGATATGCTTGCACTTGCAAAAGAGAAAGTGAAAGAGCGAAACTTTAATGATGAAGAGAAAGATACGATAGCACATGCGGTTGCTGTTGCAGCTATTAAGTATTCGGTACTCAAGCAGAAGGCCGGGAAGAATATCGTGTTTAATCCTGAGCAGGCACTTTCGTTTGAAGGGGACTCTGGTCCATACCTGCAGTATGCACATACCCGTGCAATCTCCATCATTGAGAAGGCAAAACAGGTCGGACTTGTGGCCTCGACAACACTTGCACCACAAGAAAGCACCGAGCTTGAAAAACTTCTGTATCGTTTTCCTGACGTGGTACTACACGCAGTTGAGGAGTACGAGCCACACTATATTACGACGTACCTTACCGAGCTTGCCAGTGTTTGGAACTCTTGGTATGCCTCGGAGAAAGTCATAGATGAATCTTCCACTGCTCCGTACAAACTCGCTATCGTACAAGCATTTGCCCACACGATGAAAAACGGACTCTATCTCCTCGGTATCCAAGCACCAGAACGGATGTGATACACTCGCGTTAAGCAAATGTTTTAGGCAAGGACATATGGCGGTTATGAATACAGTACTTCATTAGGAGTCTTTCCATCAAGTCCGCAATGTTCTAGATTGTTGTAGTACTCATTC
>LCCS01000037.1 GCA_000998045.1 Parcubacteria group bacterium GW2011_GWD2_42_14 | reverse complement strand
AAAAGTTATCATCACGCGCGGACTCGACTCATGCCTTTTTGTCTTTAGTCAGACAGAATGGCGCTCAATAGTCGAGAAACTTAAAGCACTCTCAATGGGCCAGGCTGATTCGCGTGCGTTTGCTCGATACTTCTTTGCAGGCGCTGCGGAATTAGATATAGATCAATTAGGAAGAATTCTTATCCCTTCAGAGCTTGCGGTGCATGCAAAACTAGATACCAAGACCGTACTTATAGGGGTACATGATCGCTGTGAGGTATGGAGTGAGGAAGCATGGGAAGTCTATCGAACGTCTGTTGAGAAGGAAGCTGATAGAGTTGCAGAAGCGTTGGGTGCAATAGGTGTGTTGTAGGTATGGAAAATCAAAGCAAGAAAAACCAACAAGCAACCACCGTGCACATACCTGTTCTTTTACAAAACGTCATTACTGTACTTGCGATCAAACCTACCGATACGGTCGTGGATGGCACATTGGGTGGTGGAGGACACGCGACACATATTCTAGAAAAGCTTGGACCAGATGGAACGTACCTTGGTATTGATGCAGATGACACTGCGCTCACACGGGTGCGAAAGCTACTAGGAAGAGATAAGCGAATGCACTTTGCCTTGGGAAACTTTAGAACTATGGACACGTTGATACAGGAAGGAGGTTTTACCGAAGTGAATAAAATTCTTCTTGATCTTGGACTATCTTCTGATCAGCTCGAAATACGAAGTGGACGAGGTTTCAGCTTCATGGTCGATGAACCGCTCAAGATGACATTCGCGCATGCTCCCGACAAAAGTACGCTCACCGCATGGCACGTGGTCAATGAGTGGAGTGAGGAGTCACTCGCCGACATTATTTTTGGTTTCGGTGAAGAAAAAAAATCACGACGTATTGCTCGGGCTATCGTAGAGGCGCGTCAGATAGAAAGCATTGATACCAGCACAGAGCTTGCAACCATAGTAGAGCAAGCCGTACCTCGAAAGGGTGGTGCACATCCCGCGACACGCACGTTTCAAGCTATACGTATCGCAGTAAATGACGAACTGGGCGCACTCGAGGAGGTACTCGGGAAAAGCTTAAAGATTTTGGCACCAGGTGGACGTATCGCGATTATCTCATTTCATAGCTTAGAAGACAGAATAGTGAAGCGTACGTTTATAGAGTGGGAGAAAGAAGGTTTAGGACTACGAATTACCAAACGCCCCATAGTGCCAAGTAGAAAAGAGAGTATTGAAAACCGCCGGTCAAGAAGTGCAAAATTACGGTGTTTTATGAAAGCTGAGTAGAAAAATGACGTTGTAAAAAAAGTATTTATATATTAAAAAGTATCATGGGAACAGTATCATTTAAAAACATACACGTGCGGATAGAGTCCTGTATCTCATGGCTGGAGTGGAGTTTGCTTGCCCTTGCACTCCTTCTCTATATTTATTTTATTGCAATGACTGTTATCCAAGTTGTGTTACGACAGGAGCTACTTGTTGCTGTACAAGAAGCTGAGACACGAGTAAGTAATCTTGAGGCCTCATACATTGAGGGTTCAAGTGTACTATCTCAAGACACTGCAACTAGTTTGGGGCTTGTAGAAGTGCCTACCGCATCCTACGTCACTGTAGCTCACGAAGGCCATGACCTATTAACGAGAAATCAATAAGGCGCTCGACTTATGCGTACGCAACTATTAATTCGCATACGAATCCTCGTCGTAGGTATTATTATCTTCGCATGTATTATCGTTGTCCGATTGTACATATTGCAGGTCGCTCATGGGCAGAGCTACAGAGCTGAAGCAAATAATCAGTACGTACGTTCTTCACGTGATATTTTTGACAGGGGTTCAATTTTTTTCACTTTACGAAATGGTGAGCGTATAGCAGCTGCATCGCTCAAGAGTGGGTACATGCTTGCTCTAAATCCCAATCAAATAGAAGATGCAGATTATGTATACAATACGTTGCGGAAACATATAGATATTGATAAAGAGCTGTTTTATGCGCGTGCGGGAAAAAAAGATGACCCCTACGAAGAAATGGCTCGACATGTCGATCCAGAAGCGGCTGAATTGATAGAGAAAGAAGATTTGAAAGGCGTGCAACTTTTCCGTGAGCAATGGAGGTATTACCCAGGGGGATCCATGGCAAGTCTTGTGCTGGGCTTTGTAGGGTTTGGTGAAGACGGTGTTACTCAGAAAGGGCAGTATGGACTTGAGCGATACTGGGAGTCTGTACTCGAACGACAGACGGATAGACTGTATGTCAACTTTTTTGCCGAAATTTTTACAAATGCGCGTGAAGCATTTTCCTCTGAAGAGACCCCTCGTGTGGGAAGTGTGGTGACCAGTATTGAGCCTGCAGTACAACAAGCACTTGATAGAGTCTTACTTAAAACACAAGACGAGTGGGGGGCAAAACAGCTTGCAGGTATAATCATGGATCCTAAAACGGGAGCAATATATGCAATGAGCGCGCTTCCGTCATTTGACTCAAACTTGTACTCTGAGGAAAAAGATGCGCGTGTGTTTCGCAATCCGTTTGTTGAGGACGTGTACGAAATGGGTTCTATTATTAAACCTATTGCTATGGCCATAGGACTTGATGAGGGAGCGGTCACTCAAGACACGACGTACAACGATACGGGGAACATTACCGTTGATGGGTACAAGATTAGCAACTACGATGGTAAAGCACGTGGCGTAGTGCCTATGCAGGAGGTGCTAAATCAATCTCTCAATCTCGGTATGTCGTTTGTGGCAGATAAGGTAGGTGGCAAGGTGCTCGGTGAGCGTATGAAGGCGTTTGGCTTTGGTGAAGAGACCGGTATAGATATTCCGTTTGAAGCGCGAGGACTCATCAACAACCTCGACAGTCCCCGCAGAGTAGAGTATGCGACCGCTGCGTTCGGACAGGGTATAGCACTGACTCCTATCGCAACAGTACGGGCGCTTGCCGCGCTTGGTAACGGTGGATATTTGGTTACGCCACATTTTGTTACCCATATTCAGTACGAAAATGGTTCAGAATCGTCTGTAGCTCCAGATGACCATGTGCAAGTCATTTCAGATGATACGTCTCGTGAAATAACACACATGCTTGTTAACGTGGTAGATGATGCTCTGCGGGGTGGCACAGTTGCGAAAGAGCACTACGCTATAGCAGCTAAAACAGGTACGGCACAGATGGCACATGACGGCGAACGTGGCTATTATGATGACAGGTATCTTCACTCTTTCTTTGGTTACTTCCCAGCATATGAACCACGGTTTATTATTTTCTTGTACCATCTGGAGCCTCAAGGTGCTAAGTATGCCTCTGAAACGTTAACTGCGCCTTTTATGGAACTCGTAGATTTTCTGATAAACTATTATGATATACCACCAGACAGGTAATAGTGTTATCAGTAAAATTTAGAAACTAATCAGTGTATGAAGGAAACGGTTAAAAAAGTTATTGTTGCAATTCTGATATGGGAAGCAAAGAGGGCCGTGCGGAAATTTAAGCCGAAAATAATTGCAGTGACAGGAAGTGTGGGCAAGACAGGAACGAAAGATGCGGTATACACAATACTTTCTCAGACGGAGCATGCACGAAAAAGTGAAAAAAGTTTTAATAGTGAAATTGGTGTTCCTTTGACGGTGTTGGGACTGCCCAATGCTTGGTCAAGCACGATGGGCTGGATAGAAAACATTGGTGAAGGATTTATTTTGCCGTGGAGGCGTAGTGCCTACCCAGACTGGCTCGTACTGGAAATAGGTGTCGATAGACCAGGGGATATTCAGAGACTCTCATGGCTCAAACCAGATGTTGTTATCTTTACGCAATTTCCCGATGTCCCAGTGCATGTCGAGTACTTCGCCTCACCGGATGAGGTGCGTAAAGAAAAATGCAAACTTAAAGATACCCTCAAGCCTGAAGGGACGCTTATTATAAATGCAGATGATTCTAAGATGCGTTCTGAAGAGGTGCGTGAGGGACAGCATAAGCTATCGTACGGATTTTCAGAGCATGCCACAGTGCGAGGATATGACTATACGATTATGTACGAAGAAGGCAAGCCTGTAGGTATTTCCTTCACTGCACAATTCCAAGAGAAAAAAGCCCAGGTTACCCTTGAAGGAGTGCTGGGGAGACATCATGTGTACCCACTACTTGCTGCGTTGACGGTGATTATTTCTGAGGGTAAGGCATTTGAAAAGTCTGCACTTGATTTGAGCAAACATATCTTGGCACCGGGGAGAATGCGACTTATCCAAGGCATGAAAGGCTCGACAATCGTGGATGATACATACAATAGTTCACCGGTAGCAGTACGAGCAGGACTCGAAGCACTTACGACATTACAGGTCAAAGGCAAGAAAATAGTGGTGCTGGGTGACATGTTAGAACTTGGAGACTTCTCAGTCCAAGAGCACAAGACGATAGGAGAACTGGTAGCTACAGAGGCTGATGTGTTCGTGGCAGTCGGTGTGCGTATGCTTGGTGCAGCTGAGCTTGTACAGGCTACTAAGGCGCGATGTACCAATGTCCTGGCTTTTAAAACAAGTGAAGAAGCAATCAAAACGCTGCAGGAAATAATTGGTGAAGGCGATGTGGTGTTTGTGAAGGGAAGTCAGGGAATGCGTATGGAACGTATTGTTGAGAATATTATGCTTGAGTCACATTCGGCGATAAATCTTCTCGTGCGTCAGGATTCGCATTGGAAGAATATTAAATAAGTAGCGAGTAAAGCGAGTAACGAGTTCTGAGTAAGAAGTTAAAAGTTCATTACATAAAAAGCGATCGCGCTCGTTTTTTGTAACTTTACACTTTTAACATTAAACTTTTAACTTGGTAAAGTACTCAACTACTTCCTGCCAGTTTTTAACTCGTATGGTGTTTTCAGGCAAATGGTCTGTTTTGTTCCAAGCATACTCCCCAAAGAGAAGTGACTTGATACCGTTTCCTGCCACTGCGGAAATGTGCTTGAGCTGATCATCTATAAAATATTTCGCACCCATATTTTTAACTAACTCACCTTTCGTAAGATGAATACCATTTTGTTTTGTATCAAAAAAACCTGAAAAGACAATATCATCGAAAATGTCTGGGCAATTTTCTTGAAGCCACGCTCTTGTTAGTACATCCATTGATTTGCGACGAGAGGTAACAATCACGAGTTTAAACCGTCTCTTAAGTTGTTTTAAGGCTGGATACGCACCATCTATGACAGAAAATGTTGCCATCTGATTAGTAGTATATTCATCTGCTCGCTTTATTAATTCCTTATGCTCAACTTTCCATATTTCCGCCCAGTGCTCTTGGTAATCATCAATAGTTAAATGTGTTCCATATTTTTGGTTGCTGAATTTTATAAACGCTGGAGCATTCGCCGCTATAACATCATCAATATCTATTGCAATGATTGGTTTCGTTTTCATTGGGATAATTTAAAACTATACTTTAACACACGACCGTGTGTTAAAGTATAGTTTTAGTAATTTCTCCTCAGTGACTAATCCCATCTATTAAATCTTACTCATCATAATTTCATTCAAGAACAGTAGTCTAAATAGATGTCTGTCTTTAATCAGCTAGAGATACTGGGTTCAGCTAGAGATACTGGGTGTTATGCTCGTCGCTGGCGCGCTCAGCGCACTCATAGGTTTTGAACGTGAGGTTAAGGGCAAACCCGCGGGCTTACGTACCCACATACTCGTGGGTAGTGTGGCAGCACTCATTGTGTCGCTCGGACCTGAGCTCGTACACTTCTTTGAGCTGAGCACAGATCCTGGCTCGCTTAACGTAGATCCTACTCGTGTCATTCAAGCAATCGTTATCGCCATTGGTTTTATCGGAGGCGGTGCCGTGCTTAAAAACGAAGACAAAATGGAAGTAAAGCATCTTACCACTGCAGCTTCAATCCTCTTTTCCGCAACTATCGGCATACTGGTTGCAATACATCTCTGGTGGGTAGCAACAGGTGCTGCTTTGATAGTGATAGTAGTAAATTACACATTGCGCATCCTAGAGCGTCGCTACATCAAACGCAGCAACTACAAACGTGACTGATAGTGAGTAGTGAGTAATGCGTTCTGAGTAACGAGATGCTAGTTAAAAAAGTAAGACCTGTGTGCAAGCACAACAGGTCTTAAATTGAGTGAGTTAGCATGCGGTTACAAAATCCATTTCGTTTTTGTACTCTTCACTGGTTCGCCAGGTGGTGTACGCAAGGGCAACGATCATGTCTGCAATCATGCCGGCAATCATCTGATCAATCCAGGGGGGAAAACCCGAGCAGGTGACCACAATGCCGTGACGCTTTACTCCGCCGTAGTAAACAGTATCTCCAGGGAAAAGGAGGTGTGGCATGATGTCAGTCCTGCCGTCATTTCGGTCCTCCCAGAGTTGGAGTGCCTTACTATTGGCGATTTTTGCATACTCCGCAGTCCAGAGATCTTTGTTATAGCTGAACTCGTACAACATCTCCATTGAGATGTTTTTGTGGTGACTCAGATGATGTTCGACAGACGGCACAGCGACGCAGATGTGGCAGGCTTTTTTCACAATGCCGAACTGTTCCGCGTCATCCATTATAGACTTCAATACTGTAACAACTGCCAGTGCTGCCAAATCTTTGGTCAGAAATTTCGGTGTAGCCATTGTTTACCCTCCGGTTAGTTTTGTTGGATGTACAGCTCTGTTTCTGGTGCGATAGTACGATAAATACTACTTAAGTCAAGACATGCGGGTAATGTGCACACACATATGGCGGATTTAGTAGAGTAGCTAAATGACCGTCAAAATGAACGAAACAATCCAAATGGAGCGATATCAGTGGATACTG
>LCCS01000036.1 GCA_000998045.1 Parcubacteria group bacterium GW2011_GWD2_42_14 | reverse complement strand
TGTCGTTGTACTTAATCTTAAAGACACAACGTATACAAACCATATTTCGGTTGACAAAGAAATCACTCCACCTGGAACAGCTCTACAAAACTTGTTTAATAAAAAGCAAAAACTCCTCGTACGGGAACAAGGTGAACGGGCTGTTATCACCCTCACCCTCCCACCACATACCCTTGGTATCTTTAAGAGCATGCACTAGTAGTGCGCTAGTACTGCATGCATATAGACACATCACTCATTAAATAGACAGTATCCACCGCTCAAGTAGTATTTTAAGATCACCCTTTCCTCGCCTTGCTTCATGGTAGAGCGAAACGAGATTACGAGAGAGAGCAACGAGTTCCTCAGGTGAAAAGTTTCCTGCGTACTTTTTAAATTTGGTATACGAATATTGCTTTTGACCGGCTTCCTCTGGTGTATTGGTACGCGAAGCGGAAAGCATCGCTTTAATAGCCCAGTGCAATGTCCCATGAATACTCTCAATTTCTAGACCTGCGCGCTGTGCCCCCATATATATAACCCAAAGCGACTGTTTGTTTCTCGTCCCCAAAGCGTCTGCAAGAGCGAACACGTTGTACGGTTCTTTATCAGTTTTTAGTTGCGAATGTTCTTCGATTTTCTCTGCGAATTTTGCAAAAGCTTTTTTATGTTCAGCAAGTAATTTTTCTTCAATAATAACAAAAATATTTTTTGTCATTGCAAACTGTTCTAAACGAGCAAGTACTAGGTCTCGACTCAGAGCCACAACAAACGGTTGCTTGAGCACCACAATATGCTTCTCAACAAAAAGCCCCTGTGCTTCTATCAACGCATCTATATCTGATTCCGAGATATCACCACCTTCAAAAGAAAAGACTTGTGCATCAGGTTTTTTCTTTAACAAGCCAGAAACAAGCCGAGACGCATGATCGGAAACTTTCTTAGTGTCTGTGCCGTGAAAAACGTATAACATAGAAGTTACAGGTTGAAGGTTGAAAGTTGAAAGTTGAGAAGAAACGACACAAGAGTTGCCAACAAGGAATATTTAAGTCCGATTTCCATCTTTTTGGTACTTTTAACTTTTAACATTTAACTTTTAACATTAAACTCGCTCACGCTCGTCATCTCTCCCCAGTTTTTACCCACCTCAACATCAACCTTAAGAGGAACCCCTTTGGTGTCCTCAAGACTCATAATTGACTCCATGGTGCTACGGAGAAGTTCTGACACGGTATCAACCATCTCATTTCGCACTTCATACATAAGTTCATCGTGAACCTGTGCTATCAAAAAGGCATCCTTGTCGAGTGACTGTTTTGTGAGCTCGACGTCCATACGCGCCATGGCTATTTTAATGATATCAGCCGAGGTTCCCTGCACTGGTGCATTGAGCGCCATCCGTTCCGCTTGCGCTTGGACATACGGTAGTGGAGATCGAATACCCTCGAAATACCGACGCCTTCCAAACCATGTTTTGGTGTACCCGTTGTTTCGTACCTCATGTTTGATATTCTCTACATACGTAGCTATCCCTGAAAATCGTTTAAAGTACTCTTCAAGGTATGTCTGTGCCTCCTTCCGTGTCGTATTTGTCGCGAGAGCAAGCGCATTTGCCCCCATACCATACAGGATGCCAAAATTAATCACTTTTGCCTTCCGTCGCATCTCTTTGTCTACAAATTCAGGCGCTACCCCAAACACCTGAGCCGCAACTGCTGTGTGAATATCTCGCCCCTCCTTGAAATATTCAATGAGCTTTTCGTCTCCAGATAAAAATGAAGCTACCCGTAACTCTATTTGGCTATAGTCTGCAGCGAGCAAACTGTAACCTTGAGGAGCAATCACTGCCTTCCTGATAGCAAAGCCTCGATCGGTTTTGATAGGGATGTTTTGTATGTTTGGGGACTGGCTCGACATGCGACCCGTAGTGCTCCCTGCTTGAGAAAAATGTGCATGCAATCGACCATGTGCATCGACCATGGTCGGTAAATTGTCAATGTATGTGGAGAGTAGTTTTTGTAACTCTCGGTATTCAAGAATATCAGCAACAATAGGCTCTTTTTCTACATACTTTTTTAACTCGTCCTCACGCGTGGAGCGTTGTCCTGTTGGAGTTTTCTTGCCCTTTCCTGCACCAATACCAAGTGTGTCAAAAAGTATTTCTCCCAATTGTTTTGGTGAGTTTATATTAAACTCACTTCCTGCCTTCACATAAATCTGTTTTGCTAACATATTTAACTCAGCATGGTATGTTTTTGATAGTTCACGCAGGTACGAAACGTTGAGTAAAATGCCACGCTCTTCCATTTTGTGTATGACTGGAATCAAAGGAATCTCTATTTTTTCATACACCTCCATCAGCTGCTCTTTGTGAAGCTCTTTGAATAAATCTGCACGAGCAACAGCGAGTGTTGGTGCACCTGTGTACTCTAGGATATCGTCTTCCGTTGGACTCGTAATATCACTCCGCACAAGCCAAAGCGCTATTGCTGTTTCTAAACGCTCACGTTCACTCAACACCTCCCCATCATGAACAGATTCTTGTGTTTCTTTCCTTGCAACTTCACCAAATTTTGCCTCGAGACGAGACGACAGCGTGCGGAATCCAAGTTTTTTGAAGAGTTCCAGTGTCTTTCTAATATCTATAGTCTCTTTCCATGTTTTTCGTAGGAGAGGAGTTTTAATGGGCGCATCCCTCCGGATAGTCGCAAGTTCTTTACTGAAACGTGCATCATCTTCACCTTCTGTCAAAAGTGCTACTATACGCGGACTTATGCCCGCTTCTTTAAATTTTTCAGGGTGTTTTCGAAGCGCGAGATAAATACCATCTATACCCCCAAATGTGGTGAGGAGTGTGGTCGCTGTCTTTTCACCTATACCACGAATACCTGGAATATTATCAGAAGGGTCACCACGCAATCCTTTGTAGTCAGCAATGAGAGAAGGCCCAAACCCATATCTTTCTCGTACCGCAGACTCATTATAGACAATCGTATCATTGATACCTTTTTTCAAGGTATACACACGTACCGTATCACCCTCAACCAACTGGAGTGTATCCATGTCACCGGATGCAACTAAAATTTCCAAGTCCTCTTTATTTTTTAATTTTTCAACAAGTGTGCCGAGAATATCATCCGCTTCATACCCCGGAGCTTCTAAGGAAGGTACCGAGAACGCTTCGAGAATACTGCGGGAACTTATAAGTTGCGCAATAAGTGCATCATCAATTTTTTTACGGGTTGCTTTATACGAAGAAAATACTTCGTGACGAAGTGTTGGTTCAGGAAGGTCGTATGCGGCTATAATGTAGTCCGGATTTAGATCATCAATAATTTTAATTAGAAATGCGGTCAACCCATACAACGCCCCCGTAGGCTCGCCGTTTGGTGCGGTGAAGTCGGGTAGTGCATGGTAGGCACGGTGAAGAATAGCGTGCGTATCAAGTAGGACGAGACGCTTTTTTTTAGTACTTTTTACCATACCCCGTAGTGAAATTTCATTTTATTTAAAACCACAATAATTGTTATATTCATTCATGCAAATTCACTCCGATATGCCCCTAAAAACAAACATAAAAAATGAATCTACAGAGCATACACTCACGGTACAGGTATCTTGCCCTTGTTACAACTTCACAAACAGCGATAAGTCATTTATCACTACAGAACTTACCCAAACGGCACATTTTTTTGTTGCACTGCACAAAATGCTACTCACTGTACTATCATTCCTCGAAATGCATCCCTTTGTGTAAGTCCTAGTCAAGCTTAATACTTGTAGGTATGTGTAGTTTTCGTGTGGTGTCATCAACAACTTCAAACTCTATCCACACTGCTCGATCGGGAACACCTCGCCCAACCTGTTCAGGCCATTCAAGCATAATGAGATTGTTTGGATCCGTTGCAATGTAGCTCCAATCAAGTGTATTAAGCTCATCCTCACTCTCCAGTCGGTACGCATCAATATGAATAAGATTTTTCCAAGACGCTTGGGCTGGTAGTGTATATTTTTTTTCAATCACAAAGGTTGGACTGGTAATTGTTTCTTTTATTCCAAGGGCTTGTGCAACCCCTTTTACGAACACTGTTTTCCCTGCACCCAAGTTTCCTTGGAGAGCAACGATTGTTCCGGTGCCTCGGGTGCCTTTTATTTGCGCAAGCGCCTGCACAATACGCTCGGCATATTTCTGTGTTTCTTCAGGTGAGTTGGAAATCACTTCATGCATAATATATACAGTATACATTGAAAAAGGGTCTTAAAAACCACCTTGTGCAAACTTTTTTGTTTCGCTATTTGGTGAAAGACGGTAGAATACACACATGAGTATTACATTCAATGAGGAATCCAAAGAAAAATTAGACTATATACGAAAAAAAGAGGAGGAGGATTTGGCAATGGTGCTGTCTCAGAAATATGGTATCGGTTTTGCCAACCTTACCGCTGTTAACATCAACGCAGAAGCACTTGGTTTAGTACCAGAAGAAGAAGCTCGACAGTCCGAAATCGCCGCATTTCAGAAAAAAGGAAACGTGGTGAATGTTGCGCTCAGGACTCCCAATTCTTCATTAGCACAAAAAAGTATTCGAGAATTGGAGCAACGTGGCTATAAAGTTATTCCTTACATGGTATCCCACGCGTCTCTTAAACATGCATGGGAACACTACAAAGATTTATCATTCGCAGTTCAAACTGAGTTTGGTGTCCTTACTGTTTCAGAAGATGCTGTGGCGAAACTTAAAGATACTCTCACCACCTTTGCGAAAATTCAAGATGAGATAGTCTCAACTCTTGCTTTAAAACAACAATATCGTGTAACAAGAATTCTTGAGATTGTCATCGGTGGCGCATTGGGAAATAAGGCTTCTGACGTACATATTGAACCTCGAGAAAGGACAACACAGCTACGTTTTAGAATTGACGGTGTACTTGTAGATATTGCAACTATTGAACTTGAGACCTACTTCGCCATGCTCACACGCATAAAACTGCTCTCTGGACTCAAAATAAACATAAAAAACGCCCCACAAGACGGCCGTTTCAGTATGCACGTAGGAACAACTGAGATTGAGATACGTACTTCCATTCTTCCTGGAGGCTACGGCGAGTCTGTGGTTATGCGTCTCCTTGATCCACACACAATAGGTGTCCCTTTGGAAGAGTTGGGTATACTTCCCAAATTGTTGGAGGCTCTTCAGGTCGAATTGCGTAAACCAAACGGAATGATACTCAACACAGGTCCAACTGGTTCAGGAAAAACAACAACACTCTACGCGTTCTTAAAACAAGTTATGTCCCCCGACATTAAGGTGCTCACCATTGAAGATCCTATCGAGTACCATCTAGAGGGTATTGTCCAAACCCAGGTAAATAAAAAAGGGTACACATTTGCTTCCGGGCTACGAAGCGCGTTGCGTCAAGACCCAGACGTTATCATGGTAGGTGAGATTCGAGACACCGAAGTTGCCGAAACCGCAGTTCATGCTGCTCTTACAGGTCACCTTGTATTTTCAACCCTACACACAAACAACGCTGCAGGAGCATTCCCTCGACTATTGGATATGGGTATTCAACCCAGTATGGCAGGTTCTTCCGTGAATGTAGTGATGGCTCAACGACTTCTAAGAAGACTTGACCCACTTCACAAACGAGAGATAAAGCTCGAAGGAAAAGACCTCGCTTTTGTTGAATCAATCTTGAAAGGAATTCACAACCAGTCGCAAATTCCAAAAAACGTTAATACCATTTGGGTTCCGGAAGAAGTTTCAAATGATTTAGTATACAAAGGTCGCATCGGTGTGTATGAAGCTATATTTACAACTCGTGAAATTGAGCAGACGATACGTAAAAACCTCACCACTCGTGAAATTGAGGATGTCGCAAAAGAACAGGGCTTCCTTTCAATGAAGGAAGATGCGATTATTAAAGTTCTTCAAGGAATTACGACCCTAGATGAGATTCGGCGTGTTTTGGGAGAAGAAAATATTGAAGACGGAAGTACTTTGTAAGGAAATAAAATGGGACCTACACACAATGGATGCAGTGGTACGCCGTTTGTGTAGGTCCTAGTGTTTTGGTTCTGAACCCCAGACATGACACATCTAGAAAATCTAAAAGCGGACACCAGGCTAAGGAGTTCCCCAGTAACCATTCGCCCTTAACGTCACAGTACTTGAGACACTAAGGGCAAATGGCACCAGAAAATCCTCGCCAAGGATACGTTACTGCGCAAGCGCAGGTCTGTCATATCGGGGGTTCAATCCCAAACAAAATTAGTAAAGTAGCTTTCCTTAACCTTCAAAACTAAGTTTAGCATAAACAGTTAAATATGTCAACACCCTCCCAAAAAGACCTTCAGAGTAGCGATATACCCGACCAGTGGCTAGATAAGACACTCCGACCATCAGTGTGGGATGAATACATAGGGCAAGAAAACGTGAAGAACAACCTACACATCCTCCTCGAGGCAGCTCGCGAGCGTGGACATGCTCCAGAACACCTCCTTTTGTATGGTCCTCCTGGATTGGGAAAAACAACACTCGCACATTTAATCGCTTCCGATCTTGGAGCAGCAATGAAAATTACCTCGGGACCTGCAATCGAGCGTGTGGGTGATCTCGCTGCTATTCTTACAAACCTTGGAAAAAATGATATTTTGTTTGTCGATGAAATTCATCGTTTAAACAAATCTATTGAAGAAGTCCTTTATCCTGCCCTTGAGTCAGGCGTACTGGATATTATTATTGGCAAAGGCCCTTCAGCGCGAACAATCCAATTGGAACTTCCTCCTTTTACTCTAATTGCCGCGACGACACGGATTGCACTGCTCTCAGCTCCCTTACGCTCACGTTTCTCTGGAGGTGTCTTCCGACTTGAATTTTACACAAATGAAGAAATATCTCGTATTGCAAAACGTTCTGCTCACATACTCGGTGTGTCGCTTGATGATACAGCAGCAGAAGCTATAGCACTCAGAAGTCGATTTACTCCCCGAACGGCGAATTACCTCCTTAAAAGATGTCGCGACTATGCACAGGTACATAAACAACCGTTAGACAGAAAATTGGTGGACGAATCACTCGATCAACTCGGATTTGATGCGCTTGGATTACAACACTCTGACCGTCACCTCCTTCGCACAATTATTGAAAAATTTGCAGGCGGACCAGTAGGATTAAGTACACTCGGAGCAGCTACTGCAGAAGAGGATGCAACTATAGAAGAAGTGTATGAGCCATACTTAATACGTTCTGGATTACTAGAGCGCACTCCTCGTGGACGCATCGTTACTCCGCTTGGGTATGCACATCTCAACATTCCCTACCCCGAGGAGTATAGACCACAAACCCTTCTTTAGGGTACAACTTTGAAAATAATTTTTCTGAATTTTTCGTGTATTTTGACTTATCCATTACAGTTGCGTAATCTAATCAATACCTTGGACGCAGTTGTCTAATAATTGCACTGGTGCCTTGAGACCAATCCCCATATGGAGTCGTCTCTCGTTGTAGTACGGCA
>LCCS01000035.1 GCA_000998045.1 Parcubacteria group bacterium GW2011_GWD2_42_14 | reverse complement strand
AGTAACGCCGTTGCTTTTTTCCAACTCGGATTGCTTCATTATGGGGTAGAGAATTTTGCAGTAGCTGCACAAAATTTCCAACGTGCTGTTTCCATTAGTCCTGACTATGCAAATGCACATTATTTCCTCGGTCTTTCGTATTGGCGTTTAGGTAATACGAATGGTGCACTTGCAGAGTTTAAAGAGGTCCAGAAGACAAATCCTGAAAACGCTAATGTAAATGCTATCATAGTAAATCTAGAGGCAGGTAGAGAACCTTTTGTAAATCTTGAGAATGCCGGTCAACTACAAACTATTCCAGGTGCACCTATTCAGGATATTGATGATGGAGTACAGAAAACAGAAGAAACTGGTCCACTTATAGTGACGTATGTCACCACGTAGGGTCATAGACTTGTTACATAAAGAGGTGCGCGGTTTACATGAAGCCGCGTACCTTTTGGCGTTTTTTACCTTTGGATCCCAGTTGTTTGCACTTGTTCGCGATAGAATGCTTGCACATTCGTTTGGCACAGGAGAAACCCTTGATGTTTTTTATGCAGCATTTCGTATACCTGATACGATGTACGCTTTCCTTGCTTCGATGGTTTCGCTTTTTGTTCTGATACCGTTTTTAGAAGCAGCTGGGAAAGAAGGCCTTCCTGCGCTAAAAGCCTTTCTGTCAGATATGTTTTCTTTTTTTTCGTTTGCCCTGATTGGGGTGGGGGGCATTGCATGGTTGTTCGCTCCTCAGCTAGTTGAGCTGCTTTACAGTGGCTTTTCTCCGACAATGCAAGCAGACTTAGTTCCTATGATACGGATTCTTTTACTGCAACCTCTCTTGCTTGGAATATCAAATCTTTTTGCAGCGTATGTACAAATTCGCGGACGTTTTCTTCTGTATGCAATTGCACCTATTCTCTACAATATCGGTATTATCATAGGTATTCTTTTTTTGCAGCCCCTCTTTGGTACGAATGGTTTGGCGTGGGGAGTAGTGCTCGGTGCAGTATTACATCTAGGCGTACAAACACCATTTATGGTTACTAACAATATGCTTCCTCGGCTTACCATGCCGAATTGGAGACGGGTGTATGAGGTGGTACGAATCTCTATCCCACGCACTATAACTCTCACCGCACAGCAGGTTGTTGTGCTTGTCATGATTGCGCTTGCTTCTCGGTACGTAGCAGGTTCAGTGTCCGCATTTAGTTTTGCATGGAACTTGCAGTCCGTCCCGCTCGCTATTATTGGAGTCAGTTATTCGGTTGCAGCTTTTCCAAAACTTTCGCGACTCTTTGGAAATGGTGAGACAGAGGAGTACAAAAATCTCATACTTGTTGCAACACGCCAGATACTTTTCTGGGCTATACCCGCGGTTGTTTTTATAGTTGTGCTACGTGCGCAAATAGTGCGTGTAGTCCTGGGGAGTGGAGCATTTGATTGGGATGCGACCAAGATGACCGCAGCTATTCTTGCTCTACTTGCACTGTCGCTTGTTGCACAAGGGGTAACTGTTCTCTTGGTGCGGGCTTGCTATGCAGCCGGCAAGACGAAGATACCTCTCATGATTACCGCAGTTAGTTCCATACTCACCATAGTGTTAGCTGTAGTATCACTCCACCTTACCTCACGTGGCATGGTAGACCTTACTTGGCTTGCAGATATTATGCGAGTGAGTGGAGTTTTAAGTACCGAAGTACTTCTTATTGCAATTTCATACTCCATAGGTTCGATGGTGACAGCGGCGCTACTGTTTATACATTTTGAGCGTGCATCCCCCCCTTTTTCTCGAGGACTTTTTTCTACCTTCTGGCAATCCATAGTCTCAGCCCTTGTGGCTGGTTTTGCGACGTACCTCGCGCTCAACCTGATTACTAAATTTGTACAGTTGGATACACTTTTTGGTATAGGGGTACAAGGGTTACTCGCAGGTATCGTGGGAGTTTGTGTCTGGACAGTCGTACTCGTGAGCTTGGGAAATAAAGATATTGTTGTTGCATGGACTGCACTACAGAAAAAACTGACCAAGACTCGTATTGAAGAAGTGCGAGGGTCTATTGAAGGGGTGTAGATTAGTAACGAGTAGCGAGTTACCGAGTAACGAGTTTACTCGCAACCCAGTACTCGTTACTGATCAGTGTAGACAAAATGGCTTAAGTAGGTCATTATAAGCCACGTACATGCCTGCGCACTACCGATACCAAACCTCCGCTACACTGCGGTTTGAAAGGTATTGATTACTTACTATGCAAAACATACGCAACTTTTCTATAATTGCACACATTGATCACGGGAAGAGTACTTTGGCTGATCGCATGCTTGAGGTGACGCACACGATAGAGGCACGCAAGATGAAAGACCAAGTGCTCGATAGAATGGACTTGGAGCGAGAGCGAGGCATTACGATAAAGATGCAGCCCGTTAGAATGTGCTACGCACCTTCTAACGGGCCAGGACCCGCAAAAGAGTATATTTTAAATTTAATCGATACCCCGGGGCATATAGACTTTTCATACGAGGTGTCTCGAGCACTTAAGGCTGTTGAGGGTGTGGTACTTCTGGTTGATTCCACACAAGGAGTACAGGCACAAACCTTAACGACACTCACCATGGCACAAGAATTGAATCTTGTGATTATTCCCGTGCTCTCCAAAGTTGATGCACCCCTCTCTCGAGTCGATGAGGTGAAGATAGAACTTGCAGAATTGCTTGGTGTTGACGTCGATGATATTTTTGAAACGAGTGGCAAGACAGGGCAAGGGGTACCCGAACTTCTTGAGGCTATTATTAAAAAAATTCCAGCACCTCAGGCTCAGGGTGGAGTGCAGACCTTTCGTGGACTCGTATTTGACTTCCAATACTGCAATCATCGTGGGGTGATTGTGTATGTTCGTGTCATGAACGGAAGTATAAAAAAAGGAGATTCGTTAAAATTTGGAGCTTCCAAAAAGACGTTCCAAGCACTCGAAGTCGGTGTTTTTATGCCAGATGAATTTCCCACCGACAAGCTCTCTGAAGGTGAAATAGGGTACATCGTCACAGGTGTGAAAGAGCCTGGTGTTGCGGGTGTGGGAGATACGGTCATGCCCGCTTCGGGCACTGGCGTGCCTCTCTCGGGCTACAGGAAGCCCTCCCCCGTGGTTTGGGCGTCTGTGTACCCTGAGAGCCAAGATGACTTTTTACTCTTAAAACAAGCCCTTTTACGGCTTCTCCTCTCTGATTCGTCACTTTCGTTTGAGGAGGAGACTTCGGGAATGTTGGGCAGAGGGTTTCGATGTGGTTTCTTGGGAATGCTTCACCTGGAGATAATCACAGAACGTTTACGCCGTGAGTTTAATCTTGATCTTGTGGTAACACTCCCAAGTATTACCTACTTCGTCGAGCTTGCGAATGGAACAAAAGAAACAGTGTATTCACCACACAAGTTTCCGGAGTATGGGTCTATAAAAAAGGTTGAGGAGCCCTGGGCTGAGGTCACGCTCATATCTCCCAACGAGTATGTTGGGGGTGTAATGCAACTTCTCTACGAGCATGAGGCTGAGAGTAAAGCAACTGAAACTTTTGGGGATGGTCGGACCAAGCTAGTACTTGAGATGCCTCTGCGGGAACTCATGCGCGGTTTCTTTGACAAGATAAAAAGTATCACTTCAGGATATGCCTCAATTTCGTATGAGTTTATAGATACGCGCAGTGCAGATGTGTGTCGGCTAGATATACTTGTGGCAGAAGAGATAGTACCTGCTTTCACTCGCGTTGTTTCTCGACGTCGCGTGGAGGAAGAAGCAGAGGAGATGGTGGAGCAACTGCATAAGGTGATGCCGAGGCAAATGTTTGTGTCAAAAATACAAGGTGTAGCTTTGGGGCGTATTATTTCTTCAAAGACGATTCAAGCCTTTCGTAAGGATGTGACCGCAAAGCTCTACGGAGGAGATATTACGCGTAAAATGAAGTTACTTGAGAAACAGAAGAAGGGAAAGAAGAAGATGAAGTCGAGGGGAAAGGTAAACATTCCACACGAGGTATTTCTACAGATGATGCGGGGAGGGGAGAAGTAGGGGTTGACCACCAACACATCTTCTTAGAGACCGCTCCGGTGATTTTTAAAATTTTATGTCTACAGTTGCAAATAATAAGTATTCCCATAAAGAGCTTTCCGGAAAAATAACATTTGATTATTCTAATAATAATGGCTTGTTTGTTGTTGGTAACGGTGACCTGGCATTTGAGACCAAATGGAGTAAGGCAAGTGATCAATCAATACATGCCTATTCTGATTGCGTGAATATTGATAGTGTCGCTTTGGCAAAGAATATCTCTAGGTTTGAAGACATTAAGGAAGGAAAATCCCTCGATTACTCTTCACGAGTGCGTACAGTAGATGTGGGTGAAATTGTTATCTTTAAAAACAAGAATGGCTTTTATGTGGCGATTAAGGTTATTGATGTAAAAGACGATAGTAGAGCTGACCATAATGACGAGATCACTTTTGAATATGTAATTCAACCAGATAAGTCGGCAAACTTTAGTAAGTTTAAAACAAAAGACAATTTACAGAAAAGAGAAAATATTTCTACATCGTCTATTAATAAGGCAACCAACGTATCTGCACCGGTTGATGATTTATTTTCCCACGAGGCCCCGTCATTTATTAAACATATTATCTGGGGATTAAAGCTGTTTAGTAGGTATCTACTATTTCTAAAGAGAAAACGCATTCCATTTCCTAGACTTATTTTTACACTTTCTCTTATTATTGTCATAGGAGTTTTATGTAAGTCTTATCTTTTAGTTTTTACTGATAATGGCTATTTCCAATACACTTTTATAAGTTCTGGGTATAAAGCTCGTAACCTCGGCATTCCAACTGTGATCGATGCTGGATTTGAAGGAGAAGTTAAAAATATTTCATCTAAACCACGTTATCTCCAAACATTTCACTACTCAATGTGGCGCAATGAATTTCTGGGTAGAGCATGGAACTATGAATATGGAGTTGGTACCATCTATGAAATAAATGGTAATCATAGATCAACAACTACCTTACCAATGCTTTTCCAGCCAAATGAAAGTAAAAAGTTAGCCTGGGTTTTAGATATCAATATCAGCGATCAAGAGATTAATGATGTATACGCTGAAAAAACAGGTGAAGGAGTTTTTACCTGGAATGAAAACTCACCTAAAATTTCAATAGAGGATTCTCGAGGTAATATTTTCGATGATAAGGGGAGCCTTCTTTCCCAGGGTGTTGTAGATGATTGGTGGGTTTTATCGAACAACAGAACTGTTGGTCAAAAAATTAAAGCTTACTCCATCTTGACCGCAAAGATTGTGTGGTGGAAAATAAAAAGATTTTTTCATTGGTTATCATAAAATTATGAAATTGACTGATCTTCATTAGGTTATATTTTAGTTTTTTTGCAGGGTGTGGATGAGGCTATTAAAAAACTACAAGAAATGTTATGAATCCAAAAGTACAGCTTATCGTTGATGTTAAAAAGGATATTGAGAACGCACAATGGTTTGTACAGGATGGTGAGTTCGTCGAATGGTTTTTACCTAAAGACTTTCAGTACATTTTAAGTAAAAAATTCTCCACTCCAGAGAAAAATAAAATTATTACTGAATATACAAAATATGTTCACACAGAAAAGCAGAAGGATATACAGAAAGGTGTTGAACAGGTGAAAGAGCAGTGGGCAAAAACAGAGAGTAATTTCTATGAACTTGTTGATACTCTTTTTAAGGGTCATGTGTGGCCAAAAGGGAAGTATATTGGCTATGCGTCAGTATATTTAATGTTTCCTCGAAATTTAAAAGAGAAGACGTTTTATTTTCCACATGCTCAAACACCAATTGATCCTGTAAGTACCATAGCGCATGAGATGTTGCACTTCATTTTTTTTGATTACATTCAAAAAAAGTATGGGATAAAAGAATCGGATGTCTTAAAAGGAAAAAATAAGAGATACGTATGGCAAGTTTCAGAAACGTTCAATACAATGATAGAAAACTGGAGTCCGTATAAAAACATTTTCTCGTATAACAAGAAAATCCGACCATACCCAGGTTGCGAAGAGATGCTTGCATGCATGTCTAAACAGTGGAGGAGGAATCAATGCATCGAAACCTTACTCGATGGGTGGCTCACTGAAAGTGATTAATGTAACCTTATGTAGAACTTTTTTACGTACACATGAACGAGATATTTTTTCCTAGTCAGTATAAAAAAGCGCTTGTAACCGGAGCCAAAAACACAACGATTCGTATTGGTAATGAGCGCGGAAAGTATGCTATCGGAAAAACGTATAGCGCAAAGTCGTACACAGGAAGGGACTGGAACCTGCGTGTGAAGATTTTAAAAATAACCCAAACTACGCTTGGAGGTTTGCTACAATACGGGATTCCAAAAAGAAGTATTGAAACAATTCAAAAGAAAGAAAATATTGCTCTTAACGAAAAAGTTGAGTTGGTGCGATTTGAAACACAATCTTCATGATCATATGTTCACACCCCCACTAACAATTGAAGAAATTCGAAAACAGTATCCTGACAAAGCTGATTTGTTATGCAGTGACCCCGTGCATCGATGGAGAGCACAGAGTGGCATCGAGCTTATACACAAAGAACCAAGTAGGGAAGAACAACTGCGTATCTGGGAGAATTGGCAGGAGATGAGTGATGAACAAAAGTGCTTGAGTGAGGAGAAAAGTCTTGAGCTGTTTGGTATGACTAACGAAGAACATTATAGGAAAATAGTAACAAACTGAAAAAATTAGATTCTTTTTTGTTTGCAAAGTAAAAAATATTCTTTATTCTTCTGTTCAGAAGTTTTAAAAAAAACTATCAAAGGAGGGTCATTATGAATGAAGAATTGTACAACCTGGGAAGATGTTTCTTTTTGGCACAACAGGGTATTTATGTTCTCAAACCTCGGTACTCGCCAGTACCACCACCTATTGATCCTGCACTGAAAGCACTCATGGAAAGCGCTCGTCAGAAAAAAAAGAATAGAAATTGATGTAGTTCTAAAAAAGGGGATGGTAACATCCCCTTTTTTACGTACAAGTTAAAAACTATATTTCTAGTTTCAAGGTTTGTGTAGGTGGAGTGTTCGGTGCAGGTTGTTGTGCTTGTGGAGTTGCGGTAGCTGTACTCGTGCTTGGGTTCATATCCAAACGTCCCTCGTTGATAGCGTCGAGAACAGCTTGCTCTTCGGGAGTTGAAGCTTTACCGGTAGTGCTACCATTTTTTTGCATATCAAGTTGTGCCTGCACCTCAGGAGGTATTTCTATCTGCTGTTGGTTTGCGGTAGTTTGTGTGAGGCTTGTAAAACCAGAGTATGCAAAAATCATACTCAATACTATAAGTACAGCCATAACTGCCCACATGTACTTGATTATATTTCTAGTCTTTTTATTAAACAAAAACATATTGAATTTCCCATTATTGGCGAACTTATTCGTTGACCGCGTTCGTCAACTTGTTCACAATATCTAAAATATTGCTCACAAGCATGACTCCTTGTCGCCTTGAATTTCACTCAATAATGAAAAATTCAAGTTCAAGTGGTTGATTCGCCTAAAAACCACAAGCAAGGTAAGATAGATAGTACCATAGAGGCGTGTGGGTGCAATGTATGTTTGGTTTCCATGAAAAAAGAAAGTTCAAAAGTTTCCTGTATTCAAAGGCTTTTCTGGTGTTTATGTGTATTCCCATTGGACTCATGTCCTACGCTGCGTACAACGCGTACGAGAGGGAGAGGGAGACCAATATGTTACGACAAGAGTTAGCAAATGAGCTTGTGGCTCTTGAAAAGAGGTCAGGTGAACTTGAGAAAAACATTGAAAATCTTGAAGATCCGAGAGGGATAGAGTTTGAACTCAGAAGTAGATATGACGTAGGATGGGAAGGAGAGGAGGTAATTATTCTTGTTGAGGACGAAACTTCTACGCAAACTCTGCCCGTTTTACCAGAATCTAAAACAAATGTGTGGCATCGTTTTATTGATGTCTTGTTTTAGTGGAGTGTAAAAATAAAAATGTGGTATACTTAACGACCAACTTACAAATTCAAATTTAAAATATGGAAAAGCAAGTAACAATCTACAGTACTCCTACATGTCATTTCTGCCACATGGCAAAGGACTATTTTAATGAAAATAAAATAGAATTTACAGAACATGATGTGGCTACCGATCTTGAAGCTCGTCAAGAAATGATGAATAGAAGTGGTCAAATGGGAGTACCACAAATACTTATTGGAGACGAACTTGTTGTAGGTTTTGATAAGCCTCGTATTGATACTCTTCTTGGTTTGGGGGATAAGTAATATTGAACATAAGTATAAAAAGCGTGCCGTAAGCACGTTTTTTATTAACCTATAAACCCCCAGCATAGCTGGGGTGTACGTTTGAAGGCGACGCCGTATGCTAAAGCTGTCCGGCAGGACAGCTTTAGCAACTAAATATATAT
>LCCS01000034.1 GCA_000998045.1 Parcubacteria group bacterium GW2011_GWD2_42_14 | reverse complement strand
GAGCCAGAAGTACTTACCGTCAGTTGATCTAGCCACATGGTCTGTGCAATAGGTGAACCATCACCAATCCATGGTGCGAGGACAAACTGTGCCCATTTCTTGGTAGCATCTTGAGCGGTACGGTAGAGGACATCACTGCGATTGATAACCAGTGTGCCATCTATCCACTGTTGCATAATACCGTTTGACTGACCTTTACCACCACTAATGGTGTTCATTTTGAAGTAGACGTCTACCTTGTGCCAGACATTGGTTGAAAGAGAAGCGGATGAAGCTTTCCATGTATTTGCGCTGTAGTACGGCGCATCAGCGTAACACGTTCCGAGTGCCCCTGATGATACGGGAGTGTTGCAGTAGTTGACACTCCTGTTCTCCGTGACAGCGGTGAGATTGTTTGGTGGAGTACCGTTTGAAGTATTGACTCTCTTTTCGTCTTGTAAACCTAAGAGTGGTCGTATGGTGTATGGACTACCGACATCAGAGACAAATTCGATGTATGTCTGAAGGTAGTTGTTGGCAAGTGGTGCATAATCGGTATCCAAATCAGAAGGAATCATAATCAAATGAGGATGGTATGCCTTCTGTGAACCTCTCCAGCCACTTTGGAATTTCACGTAAAACGACACATACAGGCTATCGGTCGGGGTAAACTTCTTACGCATTGAGCCACCGTTGGTCGGCTTCGTTGCACCTTGCGCCCATGCCCACTGGAGAGCGTTGCCTGATTGTCCACCGGATACCACGGTGCCGTGGGTGGTATTATCGTACCAGCCTCGACTAGCAAAGCTGTTGTTGTCGAAGGGTTCCGAGAAAAGAACGGTGCCGGAGGTTTGTTGACTTAGTGTAGCGGAACAACTAGCGTATGTCCCCCCATTAGTACTATTACATCTCCAGCTCCAAGGGCCAGTGCCAGAAAATGAACCGACAGTGCCAGCACTACATAGATTGGGGCTGGTTGAAGTCAGAGTTGAGAATGATTGACCGTTAGCAGATCCGCACGCTCCGTTTACTGTTGCAGTAGTTCCAGGTACCACCACAGAGATGGCAGTACTAGAAGTGTTTGCATTGTTACTTCCGTCTATACAGCGGACATAATACGTTACTGAACTACTGTTGGTTAAACCGTTTAGAGTTTGAGCGTGGGAAGTGCCTCCAGTCGTGGTAAAAGTGTTGGGCAGTGAAGCATACGTCGTGTTAGTGGTTCCGTATTTGCAGGTAGCGTTTTCATTGGTGGTCACTCGCATGATGGTGGACACCGTGCCAAAAGTTAGAGTGGATGCGGGTTGAGGGTTGGAGATGACAGGAGGGGTGGTGTCGGTAGTAGGAGGAGGTGGGGTGGTGCCTCCGCCACTCAAACTATATATTGCACTGGTTTCTTGTCGGTTATTGGTGATTCTTATGCGGTAGCTTGTCCCTGTTAGACCAGACAAATTTAGTTTAATTTGAGATGAGGTTTCTGACAGAAAAACTGGTTCTTGATATTTCCAGTTTACACCGTCTCCAGAGACTTCGATAGTGGAGGCAGGGTAGATGCGGGAAGAACCAAAGGCAAGTCCATCCATCCATGCATCAAGTGACGCCAAATTAATAATACCGAACAGGAGGTAATTAACAGTAGAGTTCATCGATGGAGTCGCGTTCAAGATTTGCACCCCATCAGACCATAACTTATATGACCGAGGAGATGAGGACTTCCAGTTAATTTCAACGGTATACCATCTATTATTTACCAACGGACCGCCAGGTATGCTGACATTATGAGGTGCACTGTCATAGGTTGCATTCCACATAGTAGGTTGCCCGCTTGCAATTCCAGCCACATCCAAATAATACTGATTAACAGGGCCACCTTGAGTATCCATTAGTTTCATGTAATTGGTAGGCCATGCTCCGCCAAGAAGATTGTATCTAACATAAAACCGAACCCAAATTTCTCCACTATCACCATTGGTAACACTGGGATTAATCGCACTATAATCTCCAAGACCTCCTGGACCAGCTGGCCAAGCACCTTGAGAATGATATTTTATCGATTTATTACCTAATAATTTTACACTAGAATCATACCTCCCTCCACCTCCACCTATCTCATTCCAACCATCAGCAGTCGGAGTGCTACCTTCAAATCCATATGCTGTGGACGGGTGTCTATCAAAAAAATCATCCCAATTTGATTTATCTTCTTGGACCATATTTGATCCAGTGATTGTTAATATCTGTCCGTTACTCACCGTTCCGCTAACATTGCTAATTGTCGGGGTAGCTGCCAAAGTAAAGCTCGGTAGTAGTAGAAGCGCTGCCAAAATAAAAAGCGGTTTAAAAAAAGTTTTCCTCATACTTTATTAATTATAACTATTGGTACATTAGTAAAAAACAGTCAGATGACATTGTTTTGGATGAAAAAAGAAATATGAAATTTCTAAATTTTCATTATAAAAAGTATAGCACGTTATATTGAAGGAAAAGTAGTTTTGTACACACATCAACACCTGTTGTGAGGTTTTGGAGGTTGAGAGTTTTTTTTGAAGAAAGAACTTTTATTAAGGAGGTCGGACCTCCTTAATAAAACTCGGTTTAAAGACAACACAAAACAGCCGAGCCATTACTAGGGGTCGGCTCGGTTGTTTTGTTAGAGTAAAATTACCTCTTACTTAATCCCTTGAAGATCTTGAACCTCGGTCACTTGCTTCGAAGGTCACCTGCTTTGCTTCTTGTTCGATACGAAGTTGCTCTTGAAGTTCCTTGATGCGCTCAAATTTCTTTGAACCTGCATATCCAGATCCTGCAGGGATAAGGCGACCGATAATAACGTTTTCCTTAAGTCCATGGAGTGGATCAACAGTACCTCGTACTGCATTATTTATGAGTACACGGGTCGTGTTCTGGAAGCTCGATGAAGAAAGCCAGCTCTTTCGTGTAAGTGAAACTTCCATAATTCCGCACAAGTAAGCATTCCCAATCGCCAACTCTTTTCCTTCAGCTTCCGCCTTTTTGTTTGCTTCTTCAAGCTCCCACACTTCTACAACGTCACCGATAGCTAGGTGAGTTTCACCCGCAAATGTGATCTTACGTCGAGAGAACATTTGTCGAATTATAACCTCCATGTGCTTTCGACTAATGGTTACTCCCTGAAGCTCGTAAATCTTACTGGTCGCGGTGATTATGTAGTCTTGTGTCTTCTCTCGGCCTCCGTACTTGTAGAGCTCTCGTAGGTCAGCAGAACCATCTGTAAGGAAATCGCCCTTTTCTACCTTTTGACCTTCTTTTACCTTGAGAACACGAGGGTGATACACCACATACTCCACAGCCTTATCCTTCTTTTTGACCTCCCCCTCATTTGGAAGAATCGTGATAGTCTTCTGTGAACCATGGTCTTGAATTTCTGAAATTATTCCTGAGACAGTCGCAATAGTAGCGGGGCTCTTTGGTGTACGTCGTTCAAACACCTCCTCAACTCGAGGAAGACCCTGTACCACGTCACCTCCAGCAGCAGCAGCTCCTCCAGCATGCTTCGTGTTCATCGTAAGCTGTGTTCCCGGCTCTCCAATAGCTTGAGCAGCCACGGTACCTACTGCTTCTCCCACATCGACAACATTCCATGTCGTCACATCGGCTCCGTAGCAGTGCTGACAAATACCGTGATTAAGCTTACAAGTAAGTGGTGAACGTACCCAAACCTCTTCAGTGTCGGTAGCAGCTATTTCTGTAGCCTCTACCTTAGTGAGGAAGGTACCTTTCGTCATCACCACCTCGCCCGCCTTGTTGAGTACATCTTTTGACAAGAATCGCCCACGAATATTCTTTGCAAGGTCTGTTTCTATACCGAATGCATTGACTCGTCCTATTTTCACGCCATCTTTAGTTTCGCAATCATCACCCATGATAATAGAGTCTTGAGCTACGTCGAAGAGTTTTCGTGTGAGATATCCAGCACGAGCGGTATTAAGTGCTGTGTCAGCCAATCCAGAACGAGAACCGTGCGTTGTCGTAAAGTACTCAATAGGAGTCAATCCTTCTTTGTAGGAAGCAATAATCGGGAACTCAATAGTCTCTCTTGCAGTGTTCTGAATAAGACCCTTCATACCAGCCATCTGAGTAAGCTGTCCCATCGAACCTCGAGCACCTGAGATAACCATGTCGTGTACCGGTCCTTCAGGGTCAATTGTCGCTGGTATAGCTTCCTCAATATCACTCTTTGCTTTGTGCCATACCTCAATAACGAGTCGTCGCTTTTCATCTCGTGATAGGAGTCCATCCTCAAACTGACTGTTCAAAAGTGATACCTTATTCTTTGCTTCTGTAATGATGCCCTCTTTCTCTGGTGGAGTCGTAATATCACCAAGTGACCATGTCGTGCCTGAGCGAGTCGCATACTCAAATCCAAACGATTTAATTTTATCAACAATTCCTGGAACATGCTCAAGTGAGTAGTGGTCGATAAGGTCGTTGATAAGTTTTACCAATGAACTTTTTTTCATCACCTCGTTTATATATGGGTATTTCTTTGGAAGCACCGAGTTGAAAAGAAGGCGTCCCACTGTTGTTTCGAATACCTTTCCTTCAAACTGTTCATACTTTGGCGAATCAGTACCAAGCACCTTTACCTTGGCTCGGAATCCCACAACGCCGTAGTCGTAAGCACTGATGGCTTCGTTGGGACTTGCGAAGTACTTTCCTTTACCGAGCTCGTCGTTGGCCTCCTTGGTCATCCAGTAGCAACCAAGCACAATGTCTTGCGTCATAGCCACCACTGGCTCTCCGTTCCCAGGCTTAAGAATATTTTTGTTTGCACTCATGAAGAGCTCAGCCTCAAGCTGTGCTTCACGAGAGAGGGGTACGTGTACCGCCATCTGGTCTCCGTCGAAGTCGGCGTTGAAGGCAGGACATACGAGTGGGTGAATACGTATAGCGTTACCTTCAATAAGTACTGGTCGGAAGGCCTGTATACCAAGTCGATGAAGTGTTGGTGCGCGATTCAAGAGTACATGTTTGTCCTTCGTAACCTCTTCAAGAATTGCCCACACCTCTGGTGTTGTTTCTTCAATAAGCCTGCCCGCTCCACGAATGTTGTACGCAAGCTCTCGTTCGAGAAGTTTCGCAATAATAAACGGACGGAATAGTTCAAGTGCCATGTGCTTGGGAAGTCCACATTGGTCAAGCTTGAGCTCAGGACCTACGACAATCACAGAACGTCCTGAGTAGTCCACACGCTTTCCTAGGAGGTTTTGTCGGAAATATCCTTGCTTACCCTTGAGGTAGTCTGAGAGTGACTTAAGCGGTCGGCGCTGTGCAATATTCATCGCACCTCCTGCTGAACCTCGCCGAATAGAGTTATCGATAAGTGCGTCTACTGCTTCTTGTAGAATTCGTTTTTCGTTGCGAAGAATAACCTCAGGAGCATTGATATCAATCAACTTCTTGAGACGATTGTTACGGTTAATAACACGTCGGTAGAGGTCGTTTACGTCTGAACTCGCATGTCGTCCACCCTCAAGTGCGACCATTGGGCGAAGTGCTGGAGGAGATACAGGAAGCACTGTAAGAAACATATGTTCAGGACGTTGTTTCGAACGACTGAGCTGTTGTACAAGTGCAATGCGTTTGTTGAGTTTGATACGCTCTGCAGCACCAGACTTGTCTCGCGCCTCGATGAGTGTTTCTGCAAATTTTTCAAGATCAATTTTTTGGAAAAGCTTGTAGATAGCTTCTGCTCCGATACCCGCCTCAAAGATGGTGCCGTACCGCATTGAGTACTGGTGGTATGTTTCTTCGTCTATTATTTTACCTTGTACCAAACCAGACACTTCTGCTTTTACTTCGCTCAAACGATCCTTCAGTCGCTTACGCTCGGTATCATTTGAAGCACTCTTACTCTTTGTTTTAAATTCTGCATCAATATCAGAAAGAACACGATTTCGTTCTTTCTCGTCCACCTTCATGATTATGTAGCTCGCAAAGTAGACTACCTTTTCTACAGAAACTGCAGAAATGCCGAGTAGTGTTGCGATACGAGAAGGAATACCTCGTAGGAACCAGATATGTGCAACTGGACTTGCAAGGTCTATATGAGCAACACGCTCTCGTCGTACAACGTTACGTGTAATCTCAACGCCACAACGGTCACAAACGATGCCCTTGTAACGAATACCTTTGTACTTCCCACAGAAACATTCAAAGTCACGCGTCGGTCCAAATATCTTCTCGTCAAAAAGACCATTTTTCTCTGCACGTTGCGTGCGATAGTTGATAGTTTCTGGTTTAGTAACCTCGCCATATGACCATTCATGAATGCGCTCCGGACTTGCAATGCGGATAGAGATAGCATCGAACTGGTCTGAATTGTTGTAGTGTGTTTCTTTCATAATATTGTCGCTCGAGCGCATTAGTTGTTTTTAATTTCTTGATTGTCTCGTTCAAGTCGTACGTCTAGTGCAAGTGCTCGTAGATGATGCGTGAGCACGTTAAAGGCAGCCGGTGTGTTTGTGTGTGATATCAATCCTTCACGTACTATTGCGTCAAAAGCGGCTGAACGTCCTTGAATATCGTCCGATTTTACCGTAAGCATTTCTCGGAGTGTGTACGCAGACCCGTATCCAAGAAGTGCCCAGACTTCCATCTCTCCAAATCGCTGACCACCGTTCTGTGCCTTACCTCCAAGTGGCTGTTGGGTAATGAGTGAATATGGTCCAATAGAACGCATGTGTATCTTGTCTTCAACCATGTGGTGAAGCTTCATGATATACATGTATCCAATAGCAATCTTTTGATTGAACATATCTCCTGTTCGACCATCTCGAAGTGACACTTTTCCATTCTCTGGATATCCTGATGCTACAAGTTCTTCTCGTATTTCTTTTTCTGTTGCTCCAGCAAATGGAGGACAAATCGCTTGATAGTCGAGTGTGTGTGCGGCAAGTCCTAGGTGAAGTTCGAGAATCTGTCCGAGGTTCATACGACTCGGTACGCCGAGTGGTGTGAGAATGACGTCGATAGGTGTACCATCCTCCATATAGGGCATATCTTCCTCAGGTAGAATACGAGAGATAACTCCTTTGTTACCATGACGTCCTGCAAGCTTGTCTCCTACGGAAACACTTCGTACCTGTGCAATCGTAACCTGTACTTTCTTTAGAATTCCTGACTCTAGTTGGTCTCCAGCTTCACGTGAGAAAATCTGTACCCCAACAACGCGACCTCGTTTACCACCTTGAAGTCGTAAACTTGTGTCTTTCACATCCTTAGCCTTTTCTCCAAAGATACTGCGGAGTAGACGTTCTTCAGGAGTAAGTTGTGTCTCTCCCTTAGGAGTTACTTTACCAACAAGAATATCGCCAGAATGAACTTCCGCTCCTATACGTACAATACCTTCCTCATCAAGATTCTTAAGTTTTGCTTCTCCAACGTTTGGTATGTCATGGGTCGTTACCTCAGCTCCTAGTTTGGTATCTCGAACCACACACTCAAAGACTTCCATGTGAATAGAACTGAATTTTGCATTTTTTACCAAGCGCTCTGAAAGAATAATGGCGTCCTCATAGTTGGCACCAGACCATGGCATAAACGCAACTAATGCATTTTGTCCGAGCGCAAGCTGTCCATGTACCGTAGAACTCGTATCAGCCAAAAGCTCCCCTTTGGTAACTTTTTGGTCAAGCGACACTACAGGTCGTTGGAAGAAACACGACATATCGTTAGTTCGTGTGAAGTCAACAAGCGGGTAGTCAACAATTTTTCCTTTTTGATTTTTTACTGAAATTTTACGTGCATCACAGACAACTACCGTTCCCGACTCTTTCGCTACAATAAGTCGTCCAGTGTCTATAGCCGCACGTGACTCAATACCGGTACCCACGAGTGGGACTTCAGGTACAAGACATGGTGTTGCCTGCTTCTGCATGTTTGATCCCATGAGTGCACGGTTTGCATCGTCATTCTCTAGGAAAGGAATCATACTGGTCGCAACAGAGAAAGGTTGAAGCGTAGAAACGTCCATGTACTCGACATCCTTTCGTGAGAGCAGTGTAGGCTCACCTCGATGCCGAACCTCAATTTGTTCTTGAACGATTGCATTTGTACTATCTAGTTCTGTAGCAGCGTGTGCGATGTATGCGTTTTCTTCTTCGAGTGCGTTGAGGTACTCCACTTCATCTGTCAGTCTTCCATCAACTACTTTAATGTAGGGTGTTTGCATAAATCCAAAACGGTCAATCACACTGAAGTTTGCAAGGTGGAGGATAAGACCAATGTTTGGGCCTTCTGGAGTATGTATCGGACATACGCGACCATAGTGACTTGGATGTACGTCTCGTACTTCAAAGCCAGCACGTTCTCGTGTAAGTCCTCCTGGGCCGAGTGCAGAGAGTGTTCGTAGGTGCTCGAGCTCAGTAAGCATGTTCTGCTGTTGCATGAACTGCGAGAGCTGGTTGGTGTTGAAAAATTCTTTTATTGCAGCCTGAAGCGGACGTGGGTTGACGATGGTTACCGGAGAGCTTGTTTCAGGCTCTATAGTACTCATACGGTCTTGAATATTTCGCTTCATACGAGACACTCCGACACGGATTTTCTGTACCATCATTTCACCAACAAATCGCACTCGTCTAAATCCAAGATGGTCGATGTCATCAGCAGTAGCGTCTGGATCTGCATTGAGCTCCATGACTTTACTTAGAATAGTTACAAGGTCATCGAGTGAAAGTGTGCGTCGGTCGATTTCGTCTTTGTTCGTCGCTTTCTTGAAGCGATGGTTAAATCGATGTCGCCCTACTTCAGAGAGGTCGTAGCGCTCTTCACCGAGAACAGAAAGTACAAAATCGCGAGCGGTTTCAGGAGTCGCAATATCACCGTCGCGCATTCTTCGGTACATTTCGATAAATGCCTCTTCTGTCGTTTTCGCTGAGTCCTTCTCAAGTGTAGCGGTGATAGCATCAGTACCTCCAGGAATACGACTAAAGAGATCGATCATATCCTTATCAAATTTTGCCCCAAGGATACGCAAGAAGCTGGTGATTGGAAGCTTGCGCTTTCGGTCGATTCGCACAAAGATAGCACCGTCAGCTTCTGTCTCTATTTCTATCCATACACCTCGTCCAGGAATTATTTTTGCACCAAAGTATGTGTTTCCTTTAAGTAGTTGACTTGTGAAGAAGACACCTGAGCTTCGAGCAAGCTGTGGTACCACCACTCGCTCGACGCCGTTTATGATAAACGTCCCATGATTGGTCATCATTGGAAAATCAGCTAAAAATATTTCCTGCTCATTCTCAGTACCGAGGGTTTTGTTTTTGAGTTTTATTACCGCCTTAAGTGGCGCCTCGAATGAACGATTGTTCTTCTTTGCATAGTACTCATCATGCACGGGCTCACCTAGCTCATACCGTTCAAAAGACAGATCAAATTTCTTCTCTCCATAATCACGTATTGGCGAAAACTCCTTAAAGACTTCATCAATACCAGTTTCTACCAACCACTTAAAACTCGTTGTCTGATGTTCAACGAGATTTGGAAGATCCTGGTGTGCTGGACGATAGCGACTGAACGTCTTTTGCTTGAGGATCTTTTTGTTTTGCATATCGGGTCTTAATTATTAACTACGACGGAGACTGGTAATCACTCTTTTCACTTAACTTGGTAGATACTCGAAAAACCCTCCAGTGAGGGCACAATATCTATCGCGCGTATTTGTTTAGCGACACTTTCTTTTACGTTATATGTTTGTAAATAGAAATATCCCCAGCTACCAGTACTCAATCAA
>LCCS01000033.1 GCA_000998045.1 Parcubacteria group bacterium GW2011_GWD2_42_14 | reverse complement strand
TGCCGTACTACAACGAGAGACGACTCCATATGGGGATTGGTCTCAAGGCACCAGTGCAATTATTAGACAACTGCGTCCAAGGTATTGATTAGATTACGTGAAAATGTGGACAGGGACAATTAAAGCCAAATAAGAGCAGTGTTTAATTATAGTAAGATTACCAGTATTCCACTAGTATTTTTTTGTTTGAAATCGATAAATAGTAGAGGTTGAACCTCTACTATTTATCAAGGTACCCAGTATTGGAAATTACTAACGAGATATCAATGAAGAAGGTTGAACCTACTTCATTCGCTATAAGTGGTATCCTTACCTTACGGTTAACCGTAAGGTAGTGGTAATAGCGATTAGAGACTTTTTCCATATCATACGATTTATCGTATGATATCTTTAAATAATAATAATGGTAGAGGTTCAATCTCAACAAGAATTCATCAAGGTAGCAGGTACCTGCATGAGGTAGGTCCTGAAAAAGTATTGCCACTAGTAATTTCTTTGTCTGAATTCTATACTAATGTGTATATGAACGAATCTATACCGAGCAAAGAAAACCTAAGCCTGCGCGTGTGTGTCGGGGAAGAAAATGATGCCGAAGCGATAGTAGATGTGTTATATAAAACGTGGCTGGCTACTTATCCGAACGAAGATGCGGGGATTACTGTTGACGATGTTGAAGACAGGTTCATAGAAAGAAGAAGTGAAGCAGGAATAGAAAAAACTCGAAAACGACTAAGAGAGCAGTCAGACGACCAAAAAACGTTTGTTGTAAAAGACGGTGAAAAAGTGATTGGAGTAAGTGTGGTGTCGAAGGATGAGACAAGGAACAGACTTATAGCTATTTACGTTCTTCCTGAGTATCAAGGAAAAGGGGTAGGGAAGATGTTGTGGAATGAGCTACAGGAGTTTTTTGACGATGATAAAGACATCTTCGTGGAGTTAGTAGAGTACAATACAAGCGCTATCGCTTTTTATACAGGACTTGGTTTTCAAGATACAGGAAGGAGGTTTTCTGATGAGAGCAAGAGAATGAAAAGTGGTGCTGTGCTTCAGGAAATGGAAATGCGGATTCCTCGAAATAAGTATCATTAAATGAGGCAGGTGAACCTGTCTCTTTATTAAAACAAACAAGGACCTACGCGGGGTAGGTCCTTGAAAAGGTACATGGGGTGACGGTTAAAAATGCGCCAGACGCTCTTTCACTGCGGTGACCACGTTCACGTTCGCAGGATTTTCTTCGAACTCTGCAATGATGTCTTTGGTATGATCTGTAACGATTGCATCGGTGCGCTTCAAAAATGACAAAGCGACGAATTGCATACAATCGTCAAAGCGAGGATTTTGGAGGACATCGACAAAAGTTTTTTCAATAACTTCGCGTTCTTCGGGGTTGTCAGTGCTGAGAAAGGCAATGCCGAGTTCGTTCATAGCCCTGCAATTCGTAAAGGAGTTTCCGGGTATTCCACCATGGATAGCCATTACGATCAGTTTTGCGATAGGAATATTGGTTTCGCGAGTGAGTTCCTTGGCCATTTGTTCACCTTTTGGTTTGATTTGTCTTATTACCACCACTCTTAGTTAATGAGCCTGCTGTATTGTTTATAACATAATTATAATTTGGAACAACTATAAACATCAAAATTACAACAAAGACCTACGTATAGGTCTTTGAAGAAATGTATTTGTGAAAGCAGTCAGGTTATCCCCGCCAAGAGCTTACTCGCTGATGTGACGATGGAAATGTTGTTGGGTTTACTTTCGAATCCCACAACGATGTCTCCACTTTCTTTACTAACAAAAGCGAAGGTGTGTTTTAAAAATACCAATGCGACAATTTTACTACTATCGTCGGTATCAGGATTCTGGAGGATATCGGTAAACGTTCTTTCTATCATTTTCCGTTCGCCAGTGTCGTTTGAGTACAGGAAAGTGATACCAAGTTCGTAGATGTCCCTGCAATGGTTGGGTATGGGAAATCCGCGTGACGGACTTCCCATGTTGATGACAATGGAAGTCAAAATTTGAGTAAGATTTTCTATCATCATCTCTGCACCTATTTGTTGATTTTTATCGTTACCTCCTTTATTTCTGATTAAAGTATCCTATAAGTAACTTAGCACTAAACATAAAAACGGTAAAGGTTGAACCTTTACTCATGTAGAGCTATTGAGAGCAAGAGAATGAAAAGTGGTGCTGTGCTTCAGGAAATGGAAATGCGGATTCCTCGAACAAGTTGAACCTCTTCATTTATTAAAATAAACAAGGACCTACATGGTGTAGGTCCTTGAAGAATATACTTGGGAAGCGGCATGTCGTGTTACTTGTGCGAAACATTTTCTTCGCAAATTGTATGCATTAGTGCACAATTTGGGCAGATACATAAATTTACCTTACCCCGAGGAATTACAATTGTAATTCGTTCGTTTTGCGTCCAAAAGAAAAGTCCATCGGAATAATCATGATTAAACTCCACTCTTGCTTCTTCTGTAGTCGTAAGACGAAAAACGTTACTACAGTCTGGACATGTAAAGAATCTTTTTTCAGGATCTTCTAACTGTCTAAGTGTATGTAACATGGGTCCTCCATCTATTTGTGAATTTTCTGGTTATTAGAAAAGTAATCTGTAGTGAGGATACCATACGTAATGTGTATGTAAAATATAAATAGGGAGTGGAGTTTTATCCTTGAAAGTACAGTAAAACGGGAGGGCGACTCCCGTTTTAAAGATACAGCTAATTCAGATTTTTATACAGATTTCCTCATCGGTTCTGTTTCTTTGGTGTTCATCAAAACTTTGTCGAAGTAATTCTTGAAAATCATCACTCTTGATAAATGGAATAATTTCCAAATGACTTACAAACTTTTCGATGGTGACATGTGTTTCACATTCTGGACAAAAATAGATAAATGTTTGTGGACCATTTGGAATTTTTCGTTCAGAAGTGAAAATTAAAATCATTTCACGTCCTTCAACTATACAATGCATAACCCCTCCACATTTGTAGGATGAAATAGCTATGTTGAATCAAAATAATCTTGGGTTATTTAATCATAGTAATAATAAATTACAAGTTTTTATTGGTAGGTATTCATTTTAAAAAAGGTTGTGTAAAAAGATAAGGACCTACTCGTGGTAGGTCCTTGAAAAATGTACTGGTTGCGGTGGTTAAAAATGGGCCAGACAATCTTTCACTGCGGTGACCACGTTCACGTTCACAGGATTTTTCTCAAACTCCACTATGATATTTTTGCTACTGTGTCCAAAACAATTGCATCTGTGTGTTTCAAGAAGGCCAGAGCGATGAATTTGATACTGTCGTCGGTGTCTGGATTTTGGAGGACTCCGACAAATATTTTTTCAATTGCTTGGCGTTCCCCAACATTTTTGGTGTTGAGAAATGTGACCCCAAGTTCGTTCATAGACCTGCTGTTCGGCAGAAGTCCAGAAGATAAATCTTGGTCAACCGAAGTCATCGAAATACCGGTTTCGTGAGCGAGTTTCTTGATCATTTGTTCCACCTTTTAGTATGATTTGTCTTTATTATCACATCTCTGTAAATGATTTTGCGTTTTATCTAGGTACAGAGTCCTGATAAATACTAACGAATACAAATGAAGAAAGCAGTATCTTTTCTGTTTGCTTATTATTGTGTATATACGAAAGTTTGAAAGGATTTGAAAAGGTGTTTGGTGGGTGCAACTCATCACAACGGTTAAATAACTTGCTAAAATATAAAAAACGTGTTATACTACAAATAGTTGAAATTAAACCTTAATTCAGAATTCAATAACTTGAAGGAGGGCGGACATGTCAAAATATTCAAGGTCTGGTGGTAAATATACAGGCAATCACTCGACACTTATTCCTTTAGCATGCATGGCCTGTGATTTTGTGTATAAGTTTTTTGAAGTAAACAAAATCTCTCCTGGGTTCATTAAATCTGGATTACGGTCTGTGAATGGTAACCGTAATGTTAAAATATCTTCAGAGAGCTGCACCTGCGTTCTTCTTTCCATTCGGGATAACACGTCGTTTCAGGAAGTCCGTGTATACACCAATGACATGCAAAATACCAAGCTTGAGCTTGCCCGTAAATTGCGAAACTGTGATGTTCCTATACGTTTTACCAAGGAAATATAAGTCACCCCGAAAAGGCCACAGCTCTCGCGGGTGACTTTTTCGTTTAAATCAAAAATATAACTATGTAATTTTTTCTATATATATCCGTCATTACTCTAAAGGGTGCAGATTCACCTTTTAAATACCATGAACTATCAGTGTCAAAAACTATATATGCGACCAGAAGCCAAGAATATTGGTGGCTTTTCCTGTGTGTTCACAGCAAATATTCCAACCATGCTTGTATGTAGCCAAGACGCTTTTCTCAACAAACTGCACCCAATTTCTCCCTAAAAATTATCAAGTGCAGAAAACTCGAAGAAACTTCTCGGCTACGTATAAGTAGCCGAGATTTTTATTTAGGACTCAACGGTGCGTTTGCCTAAGTTCTAAAACATACAGAGTTGTTCTTTGAAAAATCAAAAAAAGGAGAATGAAATGGAACGGAAAAAAGCACTGAGAAACATTGCGTTGTACAAGTGGTACATAATTTTCAGAGAGCCGTTGATGTGGGGACCAATTCTCATATCATGTCTTACCCAGCTCGGACATATGAAGTTGGAAGAAATTTACTTCATGGAGGCGATAGTCCTTTTGGGATTTATATTTCTCGAGCCACCCTCAGGAGCACTGGCAGATCTTATAGGCAGAAAGAAAATGATAGTCATCGGGGCAGGTTGTGAAGTGGTCAGTATTGTATGGTTTTCATACATACAGACACCTGTCGATGTGTGGGGTGCGAATATCGTGTGGATGATAGGAGCTTCATTTGCATCAGGTGCGAATACTTCGTTGATTTACGATACGCTTGTTGAGCTCGATATGGAGCATACCTATGAGAAGCTTGAAAGTATTGTCGTCTCACACTTTCTGCTTGTAACCGCGATATTTTCTTTGCTTTCAGGTGTCCTTGCAGGGGTTCATTTACGTCTTCCGATTGTACTTTCTATCCCTGGAGTACTAATCTGTTTCTGTATAGCATTGTGCTTCACAGAGACTGGCGACGTGGAGAAAAAAGTTAAGAAGCACAAAATCACCTTGCATGAGATGTTTCTCATACTGAAGACGACTTTCAAAGCAATCAATAAACTGATGAAAGTTTCCTTACTCTTCGTTGCAAATAACAAAGAAATCAAATGGATTGTCTGCTTCTCTACACTTATTACGGTTGCATCAAAAGTATGGTTTTTTACGTACAACCCGTACTTTGAGCTTGTGCATCTTGATGTTCGATACTATGGGCTAGTGTTTTTCTGGCTGAATGTGGTAGCTTGGTTCTTTTGTAAAAACGCGTATCGGATTAAGAGTAGACTCGGTGAAGCTCGAGTCGTGACACTCCTACTCTTTGCTATCGTAGTACCTATCACGGTCATGGGTACTTTTGTGGGAGTTCTCTCTATAAGTTTAGTGCTTATGCAAAACGTAGTACGTGGTATGGCGAGGCCATTCTTTAGTGCCTTCCTACATAAACATATCACCTCTGAAAAAAGAGCAACGGTTGACTCTATCGGATCTGCGGTCAATGGCTTATGTCAATTTCTCGCACTCGGTATGTTTGGTGTCATGCTCTCAGTATGGCAACTCTCATTTTGTCTTCAGATGCTCGGACTCACGGTATTAGTGCTCGGTGTCTACAGTCTCTGTCGATACCATACGGTATTTAGGTGATGTACAAGAACGGTCTTACAAAAGACCGTTCTTTCTGTACGGTTGATAAAGATGTTTAATTATGGGTGAAAAGAGAGTAGAGTACTGTGCATAATGATTTATTTTCTTTTTATACTTGGTTTTTTCCTCCTTATCAAAGGGGCTGATTTTTTAGTAGATGGCTCAGCATCAATAGCTCGTAAACTTGCAATATCACCAATAGTCATTGGTCTCACGATTGTGGCATTCGGTACATCTGCACCTGAATTTATTGTAAATATCTTTGCGAGTATTAATGGCAACACGGAAATAGCTATTGGCAATATTTTAGGAAGTAATATTGTAAATATTTTATTTATCTTAGGAATCTCAGCAATTATTTACCCCATCGCGACAAAGAGAAATACCGTATGGAAAGAAATTCCCCTTAGTTTATTGGCAGCAATTTTGCTCGGCGTAATGGCAAACGACACGCTTATTGATGGAGGGACATTTTCCGGTTTGACCAGAATTGATGGTATCGTTCTTTTGGCATTCTTTATCATTTTTTTGTATTACACTTTTGGCATATCTAAGGTTACTGGGGGTTCTAGCGATGACATACAAGAATTAAGTTACACCAAGTCAATCACGTTTGTACTCACAGGTCTCCTTGGGCTGGTAGTGGGAGGTAAGTGGATTGTGGATGGGGCTGTAGTTATAGCGGAGAATTTTAATGTTAGTCAGTCGTTAATCGGACTTACCATTGTTGCGATAGGTACTTCATTACCAGAGCTCGCAACATCGGCTATTGCTGCGTATAAAAAGCAAACCGATATTGCTATCGGTAACGTTGTTGGTTCAAACATCTTTAACATTTTTTGGATACTTGGGTTCAGTGCTCTTATTCGGCCCTTGCCATTTAGTCGGAGTTCGGATGTGGACATACTCATGACTATCCTCGCAAGTGCTATTCTGTTCTTTATCATGTTTGTTGGTAAAAAACATGTGATTGAAAGATGGCAGGGAGTTCTTATGGTACTGCTCTACATAAGCTATGTCGCGTATCTAGTTTTTACGAGATAGACAATTTTGTGGGTAAAAAACAAAAAATGGGACCATGTCCCATTTTTGCCCTCCATATACTTATCCCTGAATCAACATGTCCTCAGATACATAAAATTCAGTTTTACATTCAAAGCATCTACACACGTTTTGACCTTCTCTCTTAGAAATGTACACAACGACTTCTTCGCCGTCCATATAGTCAGTGCCTACTGCAGTGTATGGTTTCCTTTCTACCCTGAGCACGGTCAAACACATTGGGCATGCGCAGTACTGTTTTGGTTCTGGACTTAAAGAGGCACGGTATACCTGCATACGTATTCCGCGTTTTACCAGTTCTCGCTCGCTTCCCGTAAGTGCACGTGCTTCTCTGTCTGCACCACACAGTACTCCACCTTCAGTTACTTCAAAACAGGTTGGACAAATGAGTAGGTATGTCCCTGGTCCAAAAATGTCTATACTTCCCTCGTAAGGTATCAGCTTCGCATGGTCATTTTTACAGTAATTCATCTCCATGCCCCTTTGTGTATGCATTCATACAGTGCAGTGTTATCACTTATATTGAGCGCTTTTGTGACAAATGTATCAGATACAAGATCGCACTGCACGAGACCGCACATGAGACATGCTTCATTAGCCAGTTCAGGTAGTCCAGTCATCGCAACTTTTCCCATGCAGGAGATGTTTAATCCGCCACCCAACAGACCTTTTTCCGGATCACGGTTTTGATAGCTGGTCATATGGTATTTAAGTGGCGGAACTAGTTGTTCTATTAGTCTCCTTGCGGTAGAAAGTAAGTCGTTATAGAGCTCGGATTTCTGAGTAATTGTTCCTACTCCAGTATGCTTCTCAACTCCTCGGTTACTTCTATGTAGAAGCACTCCACCTGATATCTCATTCGGATCTGCATCTTTGCAAATCCGAATGTAAGACGCAACAGCTCTTTCAACTGCGCCATGGAGGGCCAAAAAATCGATTTCACATAATTTGCTCATATTTTTCATGGTAGTCTCCTGTTGAAGGAAGAGAATGGTATATGCCAAAAAACAAACTAAGTGCACAGTACCACATAAAATGCAAAAGTCTATGACATCACATAGCACTTACGTAGCTTTTCTCGTCACCCCAAACTCCTATATAATGCCTATATGTATCTAAAATCTTTGGAACTAATAGGCTTCAAATCCTTTGGTAAGAAGTGTACGTTAGAGTTCTCCACCCCTATTACTTCTATTGTTGGCCCAAATGGTTCGGGGAAGAGTAACACCGCCGAGGCGTTTCGGTTTGTACTCGGTGAGCAGTCTATTAAAAGTCTGCGAGGTAAACGAGGAGAAGATCTTATCTGGGGAGGAAGCTCGGAGGTTCCTCGTTCAAACAGAGCATCGGTCAAGGCTGTTTTCGATAACACGAAACGCCTCCTCGATATCGATTTTGATGAGGTGGTAATCGAACGTGTTGTGTACCGAGAGGGTACAAACGAGTATCTTATCAATGGTTCAAAAGTCCGGCTCAAGGATGTTGCCAATCTCCTTTCTGGTGCAAATATCGGGGCATCAGGGCATCATATCATTTCGCAAGGTGAAGCAGACAGAATTATAGTTGCAACTTCACGGGAGCGCAGGCAGATTATTGAGGATGCATTAGGACTTCGTGTGTATCAGTACAAAAAAGAAGAGAGTCTCAGAAAGCTTGAAAAGACGGAGGAGAATCGAGTACAAGTAGAAGCACTACGTCATGAAAATATTCCACATTTACGATTCTTGGAGCGACAGGTCAAGAAACTTGAAAAAGCACGTGCTCTTCGTGAAGAGCTCGTGTAT
>LCCS01000032.1 GCA_000998045.1 Parcubacteria group bacterium GW2011_GWD2_42_14 | reverse complement strand
CCCTTCGTCAGGCAAAAGTGCCATGTAGTCGGTATGTCGGTCAAAGGCAAACGTGCATTTCTCAAACTCCGCGACAAGTCGTACCGTAGCCTCGCGTACGCTTTCAAGTTTTTCTATTGCTTGCGCGACCTGTTCGGCATCCGGATACTTAATAAAGCCTCCAATAGCCGGGAACATTGCGTGAATAGACCTCCCTGCAATGATAGTAGCGAGGAAATTTCCCGCGCTCTTTATCGCAAACGCATCATGTAGCAATTGGTTCTCATGGGGGTCGTTTTCGTCAAAGTCTAAAAATGCATCCTTACCGTATATGTCCGGCATGCAGAACAGGTAGAGGTGTAGTGCATGGTCACGAATCGTGAGCCCGTGCATAGTAAGTGCACGAAGCATCTCAGTTTGCTTTGAAGGCTCTATGTCGAGTGCCATTTCACAAGCCTCAATAGCAGCGAGCACATGCGCGTTTGAACACGTACCACATATACGTGAGAGGTGTGATGGTACTGAAAGAATACTCTTACCTTTCAAAGCTTCAGTAAAGAAGCGCTTATACTCTTCTGTTATAAAATGAACCTTGGTCGCCTTGCCGTCTTCGACGGTAATACTGATAGACGCATCCCCTTCAATTTTCGTGATGTGCTCCAACTCTATGTTTATCATGTGCATGGTAGTGTGTGAAATTACTGAGTCTGTGCTACTAATTCTGGTCGAAGCTCTGCTACAAGTGCGTTTACGGCTTTCAAGAACATGTCGGCGTTCATCGGACACCCTGGGACCGAAGCATCTACCGTCACCACATCGGCCACTTTCTTTACTTCAGGCAATGCGCCAAAACGGTCCACCAAAAACTGTATCGCCTCTTTTTGCGGAGGGGTAAAGGTATTGCGCTGACTAGCAGGAACTCCTGTGACTGCACATGCACCGACAGCAACCACCTTTTTACTGCGACTACGGATATCTTTTAGCTTCTCCTCATGCTCTGGGCTCGCGATAGCTCCTTCAATAAACGCAATATCGAACTCATCGTAAATATTATTCTTTTTAAGGACTTTGACATGACGAAAGTCAAAAATCTTTTTCCATTCTTGCCAGTGATCATTTAAAAGCTCAGTAAAGAGTATGGTGTTATCTTCCGAACAGGAAAACACAAACCACCCGATTTTAATTTTCTCAAAGTTTTCATTCATATAGTAGGTAGTGTACCAAAAGAAGGGTACTTGTGCCCATACCTCCGCTTAAGAATTTAAACTCATCATCTCGCCTTAAGTAATTTCAAAGCAGCGAAGACCATATCTGTTTTTTCTTCTGGGATTATTCCAAGAACAAGTAGTAAACGAATAAGTAGTGCTGTATCCAATCCTTTAGATGAGTTGTTCTTTGAAGAACCCACGTTCTCACCATTAAGTATTTGCAATGTACGTGGTCCTACCACACCTACAGCCAGGATACCGTTTTTTGTTTGATACTGCTTAACAGCCTCTGCAGTAAGTGACCCATAGAATCCAGTATTTGTAGGATACGTAAAGAATCCATACCTTCGCAGAATTTTCTGAAGTTCGACAACATCGGGTCCTTCACTTCCTGGTTGTAAGAATCGAGTGAAAATGAATGCTGAAGCAGGTAGGGTTGGTTGTGATACCTTTTCAGCTTCAGAGTCTGTGCCAGTATCATCAACTTCAGGTACTGTTTCAGTATTTTGGGTTTTGAGTTTTGTAGTACTCGGATTTAGCAAAGCTCCACCACCTACAGAATCAACAGCAGAAACTTTAAAAGTATGCTCGCTGTAGGTGCCAGTGTAGGTGAACGCTATTTTTCCTTCACTATTTGATTGACAGAATCCGTCTGTGCAATCAGCACCTATGATATTTAAGCCCTGAGTAGCATCTACACTTACACTGTAGCTTTTGTTGGCTCTCAAGTCTCCGACAACATGAAGTATGTTGGTGAGAGTTGAGCTACTTGAGCTTTCGGTCCATTGTTTAGTGGTCGCTTCCCAGGTGATGTTTTTGATATCAAGCCATTCGGGACGTACTTCGTCAGCACCAAAGGACTCAAAGTTACCACTTTGAGGGGTAATTGTTAGATCAGCTAAATTTGCGTTGGTTGTTCCTTTGTCTCGAAACTTTCCGTCTCCATAAATGCGAGCTCCAGCTTCGATATCTATTTTATCTGTACCTATTGTGTGCGGTGGCTGATATTCATAAGCACCGATATCAGGAGTGCCGTAGATAGGATTACCCACGAAGTCGGTGGTGAGACCAACAGAAACACCAACATCGATTAGCGGAGAACTAGAGAGAAGATTAAAATTCCTCGCATTAAAATCTGAAAACAATTGCTCACCATAAATTGATTGTGCATCCTGACCAGTATTTTTCCATGCAGTTAAATTTGCGTAGCTAGTTGTTGAACTCTGCACTAATCTATTATGTGGTGTATTAAAACTGTTGTAATTACTTTGCAGGCCTATTGCCGGATTATCAACTATAACTATGGTCGTCTGTGATTTGTTTTGGTCAAAAATATTATTTTTAAGACTCGCATTATCGACCCCGGTATTTATATACACAAAAGCTCTACCTGTAGCTTGAGCACCTTCCACAAGAGTATTGTTATATACAAAACTTGAATCAGCAGTAGTGAAATATAGTCCTCCAGTACCACCCAATGAACCGTAGGTATCATCTGACAAGTTAACCAGTTTGTTATAATAGACACTCGCTGGAGCAGTTAGATATACACCTCTCGCAGAGTCATGAATATAATTCCTGTAAATACTGGTATTTGGTCCACCACTTCCTATAACATAATTATTGGATCCCCTAATATCATTTCCAAAAATTGATGTATTAGAATAGCCAGATTGAATATCAATTGCATTTTCGTTTATTGTTCCAGAAACAGTATTGTTTGATATTGTATTGTTTGAACCAGTCCCGTCGTGTAATGTGATTCCGTCATTAAATGCTCCTGAAAGAGTGATGGTATTGTTATCAATAAGTCCATTGGATAAAGCGTTACTGGTTATTCCATTATTTGCACATCCAATTAAGGTTGAATTCTTCACATACCCACCATTTCCACTCAATCCAATACAATTTTGAGAAACATCACGCACCGTCACATTATCAATTTTCAACGCAACACCAGGTCTGGCTTCTATGCCAGTACCCGCAATATTGCGTATTTCTAAGTTGGAGATTACAACCTCACCACTACCAGCGTAATAAGCTGAAACTCCCCTATCTAGAACATTTTGACCATCAATAATTGCTGTTTGGCCAGGTGCAGAGGTTATCGTATACGGATTCCCAACTGAGCCATACGCGACCATATTTAAAGAATTGCTAGTTATAGTGCCACATAAATAAACTGTATCATTATCACTGATTTTATTATCCCCAGAACCCCAGTTAGCTGAGACATTGAACCATGAAGCAGGACGGGATTGGTCACAGGAAGATCCATCACTAGCGCCAGCACCTGTATTGCTTATATAAATCTCTTCCGCATTTACTTCCCCAACTCCCAATACCCCATTGAACTGAAAAAAGTGTGGAACAGGCAAAAAACCAATCACGATAAAACAAAAGAAAAAGAATATTTTAAAGTTTAACTCACTAGATAAGATTCTCCCATAACAAATCTTAGGGGACATCTTTTCTAGCTTCAAATACAATTTTTGCCTCATGTTTTTATGTTCATTGTCTCAATTGATTTGAATGAAGGATACCCTGATATATCCCTCGTTTACAAAAACTAGGGTTTGGAACGTTGGGTATTTTGAAGAACGTTGATATTTACGCAGACGAACTCACTGCAGTGAATCCTGTCGGCACAGCGGGTGGTGTCGTGTCAGTTCCTCCTGTTGCTGCCTGTGTTGTCGCACTCTTTGCTGTAGATTGACTGGATTCATTCCCTACCGCATCGATAGCAGAGACTCGGTAGCTGTATGTAGTAGCTGCTGTAAGACCAGTGTTACTGTACGAAGTGGAGGTTGTTGTGGTAAGGTAGGCACCGTTTCGATATATCTTGTAGCCAACTACCCCGACATTGTCAGTGGAAGCAGTCCAGGCGAGATTGATTTGTGAAGAAGAAACTGCCAATGTTAACAAATTCGATGGTACAGCAGGTGATGTCGTGTCAGTTCCTCCTGTCCCTGCCTGCGTCGTCACACTCTTTGCTGTAGATTGACTGGATTCATTCCCTGCTGCGTCGATAGCGGAGACTCGGTAGCTGTATGTAGTAGCTGCGGTGAGACCAGTGTTGTTGTATGAAGTGGAAGTTGTTGTGGTAAGGTAGGTACCGTTTCGATATATCTTGTAGCCTGTTACACCTCCGTTGTCAGTCGAAGCAGTCCAAGAAAGGTTGATTTGTGAAGAAGAGACTGCGGTTGCTGTGAGAGATGGTACGGATGGAGGGGTGGTGTCGATAGGAGTAGGAATAGTAGTATCAGTATATTCTACTCTAAAAGTATGCTCGCCGTATGTTCCTGTGTAAGTGAATGCTATTTTTCCGGAACTGTTTGCTTTGCAAACTCCATTTGTACAGTTGGTTCCGGTTACGTTCAAACCAACAGTACCATCCACTTTAACGGAGTAGTATTTATTGGCTTCCAAATCTCCAACAGTATGAAGAGTGTTGGTAAGAGCTGAGTTGCTTGAGCTTTCAGTCCATTGTTTAGTGGTTGCTCCCCATGTGATGTTTTTGATATCAAGCCATTCGGGACGAAGCTCATTTGAAGTAAACGTTTTAAAGCTTCCACTAGAAGGAGTAACTGCTAAATCAGCTAAATTAGAGTTGGTTGTTCCTTTGTCTCGAAACTTTCCGTCTCCATAAATTCGAGCCCCGGCTCCAATGTCTATTTTATCAGTTCCGACTATATGAGGGGGTTGATATTCGTAAGCACCGATATCAGGAGTGCCGTAGATAGGTTTACCAGCATAGTCAGTGGTGAGACCGACAGAAGTGCCGGCGTCGATTAATGGAGAATTATAAAGGAGGTTAAAATTCCTAGCAGTAACATTTGAATACAATTGCTCACCGTAAATGGATTCTAAATCATACCCGACATTTTTCCAAGCAGTTAAATTTGCATAGGTGGTTCCTCCGCTCTGTACTAATCTGCTATGAGGCGTAGTAAAGTTGTTATAATCACTTTGCAAACCTATCGCGGGATTATCGACTGTGTACAAGATCGTCTGTAATTTATTCTGGTCAAAAATATTATTTTTAAGTTTCATATTATCAACCCCGGAATTTATATATATCATAGCTCGACCCATAGCTTGGGCGCCCTCTACGATAGTATTGTTATGTACAAAACTTGAATCAGCAGTAGTGAAATAAATCCCTCCTGTATTACCCACAGAACCATAACTATCGTCTGACAAATTAACTAGCTTGTTATAATAGACGTTTGCTGGGCCAGATAGATACACACCTCTCGCAGAGTCATGGATATAATTCCTGTAAATACTGGTATTTGGACCACCACTTCCCAAAGCATAAAGACTAGCTCCACTAAAATCATTTCCAGATATGATCGTATTAGAATAGCCAGGTTGGATATCAATTACATTTTCGTTCATTGTCCCAGAAATAACGTTGTTCGAAATTGTATTGTTTGTACCAGTTCCGTCGTGTAATGTGATCCCGTCATTAAACGCCCCTGAAAGGGTAATGGTATTGTTATCGATAAGTCCATTAGATAACATGTCACCATTTATTCCATTGTTTTTACATCCGATTAAGGTTGAATTCTTTACATATGAACCATTACCGCTCAATCCAATACAATTTTGAGAAACATTTCTCACGGTCACATTATCAATTTTCAATGTAACGCCACGTCTGCCTTCTATACCAGTACCAACAATATTGCGTATTTCTAAGTTGGAGATTATAACCTCACCACTACCGGAATAATAAGCTGAAATACCTCTATCTAGAATATTTTGACCATCAATAATCGCTGTTTGACCAGGAGCGGAGGTTATTGTATAGGGGTTCCCAACAGAGCCATATGCTACCAGTTTCAAAGGACCACTTGTTATTGTGCCACACAAATAAACAGTATCGTTATCGCTGATTTTATTATCCCCAGAGCCCCAATTAGCAGAGGTACTGAACCATGAAACAGAACGGGATTGGCTACAAGAAGATCCATCACCAGTACCAGTATTACTTATATAAATACCTTCTGCTCTCGCTTCTCCCACACCTAGAGCAAACCCACCCATAACAAAACAGAGGAGTAAGAATATTTTTTTAAACTTAAACTCACCATTTAGGACTCTCCGGAGGAGAATTTCATAGGTTGTTTTTTCCAACTCTAAGTATTCTTTTTGTTTCATGTTTTAAGTTATTAATTATATTTTACTAATATTTTTTGTTGTTACGCGGCTGTTCAGTATTACCACTCCATACATGAGTAAATTCAAAATAATACTTGAGCTTAAAACATGGTATCACATTCTGTGGGGGGTACATACTCCACTTAATACGGGAAAAGTCCACAAGTTTCGCTAGGCTTGTGGACTTTAACCACGTACCAGACGGTACATGGCATGCCCCGTACTAGAGCGTAGCTTCAGTGCAGGGCATGCTTTTAACTTATAGCGAAAGTGTCTTTTCCTCTTTCCATGTGTTTTCGTTCAATACTGTTATCTTCTCACTACCAACAACATACAAGTTATCATTGATAAACACTGCACGAAGGACGTCATAGCCACTAACCGCAGCCTTAAGACTAAGCTTGTTGTTGTCATACGAAATAACATACCCTCCGTTACTTGCTGGGATAAAGACAACTTTATACTCACCATCTCGCAGGAATGCATGATGATTGTTCTCCACTTCACTCCAACTCTCCGCAAGTCTATACACTGCATGCTCTATAGGAAGTACTGGATTACTCACATCAAAGAGAGAGAGCTTCACACTGCTTCCATCGCGCCCCACACCAAGTACCGTGTTTTCATCTATCGCTTCGAGATAGCTTGAGTACCCTGGTATCTTGAGCTCTCCTGTCATCTTAGGGTTTAGAGGATCAGAAAGGTCAAACACATAGAATGGATCAATCTGTCTAAAAGTGACGACATACCCACGGTCTCCAATAAAGCGAGCGGAGTACACTTGCTCGGTAAACCCAAGATCGAGGACACTTCCAACAATTTCAAGCGCACTGTTAAGCACGTACACATCATTCACCTGTGAACCCCCTCCCCAACGTTCTCCAACAGTTACCGCTACACGGAGGTAGCCATTATACTCATCAAGCGAGAACTGATTGAGCAAATGTCCTGGGATTGACTTGGTTTCTTTTATGGTAAGTGTGCCGACATCTACGCGGGAGATGATTGTTCGGTCCGTATCACGCAGGTGTTTTGCGAGATAATCTTGCATCCGGTTTTGAACTTCCGTCTCAAAACGAAGTGCCTCATTTTCACTCATTTTCGCCGTTACTTCCTGAAGAAGAGTACCTATTTCTCTCATCTTTGATTCGTTGGTAATATCGTAACTGTTGATAGTGGCTATGCGTGCTCGCACTTCTGCAGACAACAAATCGGTGAGTTCAAACTCAATAAAATCGAGGGTCGTTTCTGACATACCTCTTGACTCATGATGCGTAACATACATATTGTCTTCAAACATTGCTACCACCGTGTTATCTGCCTTACCTCCAAATGTTAGTTCCTTATCAACGTTTCCATCTTTGGGGTCAAGGGCGAGTATTGAGTAGCTTGTGTTCAAATTTTCAAGATGTTCCGGTATCCACACTCTGTCGCATGGCAAAACCATACCTGCATTCATGAGTGGTACGACAGGACAAGGATGAATACGGTTCAAATAGGTAGAAGTTACAAGATACACCACATCATCTTTTGCTCGAGCAGTAACTAACTGTACACCGTCACCATATTTTCTATCCCATTTCTTTTTAGGATTACTTGGAGTAGCTACGTCATACGCGACGATGCTTTCGTAGGTAAATATGAGTAGCATGTTGTCTACAAGCAACATTTCTCCACTTTCCTTTATCGCATCTTTTGAAATCACGCCCAAATCTGAAAGCGGAAACGCATCGACCACTTTCGTCGCAGGTACCACATACTCTATTGGAGGCATTATGCTTTCTGGCATCGTACTACCTATTGTGGTCATAACTGGCGTCCCTCTAAAGTAGGGGCCATTTGCACGAGGTGACACAAAGATATTTTCACCGTCAGTTTTTACAATATCTGACTCGTCTATTCCTCCCACCTGCACATTTGTCGCGCTAAAGCGATTTGCCACCGCCTTCTCACTTGAGCCATCTGCATCTCTTGCTTCTGCACTTACAGGTACAGTTGGTGCTGGAAAACCAGTGGGAACAGTTGTCATTCCAATACGGGCTGTATAGTACACTTCATTCCGTGCATCAATGTATTTTAGAAGCTCAGAAGCTGACGATGCTTTCTTATACGCATACTCTTTTGACTTCGCCTCCCCTGTTGGTTTTGTGTGTTGCGTAGGATTTGTCTTTACAAAGCTTCCTAATGCAGCACGACCTTGCGGACCGACTGATCTTCCATCCCAATCACTTAAGTTTAGGCGTGCCTTATAAAATGCCTTCACTGCCGTTTGTGTTTGTGTGCCATAGTAGCCTGTGGCACCTGCAGGAATACTATATCCTGCATCTATGAGACATTGCTGAAGATTTGCCACGTTAGTGCTCGACTGACCAAAAGCTACCCGCGTGAGCGTCCCCGCAGTACATGTTGCTGCCTGCGCCTCTGCTACAAAAAGTACTGACCCGAAAGCAACACAAAGAATACACATGTGCCATTGAATATATTTAAGCATCATAATTTTTGAATAAGTAATAATTATTTACTATAAACTATACTATTGAGTAACCTGTTTGTCTCACCAACACCACACAATTGGTTTTGTACAACAAAAAAATTAAACGTAGTTTAGCCCACACATCTTGCGACATATGGGCTATTTCTTTTCTATTGTGTCTTTAAGTTGACAACATTCCCAGTACTGGACGTGGATGCATGACAGGAATTGCATCCAAAGGAACTTTTCCTTCCAACTCGGCTTCGTAAACAATACAGGCACGGTACCCATTAACAGTGTCATCTAATTCACCAAGTGTTTTTTTATTCCCCAGTTCTGGTAGGATTGTACGACCACTACCAGGGTAAGCGACAGTAATTCTGAAAATTCCTCGTAACTCTTCTCCATCAAAAGCCACAGCATGTCCTGATATGGGGACAGATTGACCCTCGTCCAAATACGGAAACAGTGCTATGGGTACATATTCTTTCAGGGGAACGAAGTAAATTTTTGCCTGTTCCTTACCATCCACGTAGTTTCTAAGAATAAAAAGAACAGTACTCATCTAACACCTCCTTAAACCAGATATTTTTCTGCCTACCTAATGGGTATAATACCAAACTACATCTACAGCAAATTTGTTTGTGTTTATAACTTTATACTCCAATTTTTTTAAAAGTCTAATTGGCGAGTTTGCGAGTAGCGAAAAAATTGTAGAAAAAAGTAAAATTGGTTTTTTGAACTAAGAACTAGGAACTAGTATTCTTTGTTAACTCGGTAACTCGTAACTCGCTTTACTCATTACTCGAAAGTGGATAGCTTTACTGTGAACTACATATCAAGCAAGGTATACTCAACACACTGATCTCTGATACTTGTTTGCTGAGAGTCGAAACAGAATGCTCATTTATTTACATGACAGATTCAAATACAAATTCTACCGGAACTCATTTGGCAATTAAAACGATTGCTATCGGTGGGGCCGCCGGTGATGGGGTACGCGAAGCAGGCATCAATTTTTCTGAGCTTTTCACTGAGCTTGGTTACAAAACATTCTCCTCATTCGATTATCCTTCGCTCATACGTGGGGGTCATAACTATGCACGCATAAGCTACAGTGTTAACACAGTATACGCAGACTACAGGGAACTCGATGTGCTCATAGCGGTCAATGCAGAATCTGTACGCGTCCATCAACACTCGCTCCGAGCAGGGGCTCGTGTCTTTGTAGAAGAAGCATACCTTCCTGAAATTGCTGACCTAGGAATTGCCGTTATTCCTCTCCCCATGAAAAAAATTGCTGAGGAACTTAAAGCACCTCAGGTGGCACGCACCTCAAGTGCCTTTGGAGCGTACGGCTATACACTCGGCATCCCCTTAAACCAACTTAAAGCCCTTGCGGACAAAGTCTATGCAAACGTCGGTTCCGAAATGAACGTAGCACTTGTAGAAAAGGGGTACGCTCACATGAAAAAGATGCAGTACCCTCAAGACGAGTGTGCTATCCCGACAGAGCACGGCATAGTTGGTGAAGTTACAGACGGCAACAAGGCAATAGCAAAGGGTTTCCTCGCAGCCGGCCTTGAGGCGTACGTAGGCTACCCTATGACCCCGTCCACTTCAACGCTCCAGTTTCTTGCAAAGATGTCGAAGAAGACTGGACTGAAGGTAGTGCACCCAGAGGATGAAATAGCTGTACTGAACATGGCACTCGGCATGAGCTATGCGGGAAAGCGTGTTGCGGTAGGTACAGCAAACGGCGGTTTTGCACTCATGCAGGAGACGTTCTCACTTGCAGGAGTATCCGAAATCCCTATCGCCATCTTGGTATCTATGCGCATGGGACCCGCTACTGGTGTAGCAACACATACAAGTCAGGGAGACTTGCAGTTTATCTTACACGCTGGTCATGGAGAGTTTCCTCGCTTAGTCATAGCCCCTGGAGATGTTGAGGAATGTTTCGAGTGTGCTGCAGATGCACTCAATCTTGCATGGAAGTATCAGATTCCTGCGGTCGTCCTCTCTGACAAACACCTTTCTGAAAGTTATAAATCGGTAACACTCGATACCAAAAGTAAGGGACCTGATTATGGAAAGCGTGCGGTCCCCGTGGGTACACATTATGTACGCTACAAGATTACCGAAGATGGAGTTTCTCCTCTTGCCTTCCCTGGCAAGGCAAACGTGGTGGTGAAAGTTACTAGTTATGAGCATAACGAAGAAGGTGAGGCTGTTGAAAGCGCAGAAGAAGTTCAAGCAATGCAGGATAAACGTTTCCGTAAGTTGAATGGTCTGTACCAAGATTTCGCATGGTTTCCAACAGTCAAAACATATGGTGACGAATGGAGTGATGTGGTAATTGTTTTCTGGGGTTCAACCAAAGGAGCAGTACTTGAGGCACACAAGCAACTCAAAACCCCAGCAAAGCTTGTACAGATACTCTGGATGGAGCCTTTTGATGCAGACCGTGTCAAAGCTGAGCTCAACGGAGCACGTGTCATAGTCGACGTGGAGGCAAACCACACCGCACAACTCGCTGCACTTATACGTGAAAAGACTAGTATTGAAATTCACAATAAGGTTCTTAAGTATGATGCACAACCGTTTACTCCGACTGACCTTGCTAATGAAATAAACAAATTTCTATGATCTACAAAAAAACGACACACTTCTTTGTTGCACTACGCGAATTGTATCCGTTTTTGTAAATCATCATCTTATAAAACTATGGCTCTTGACCTTACAACAGATATAAAAATTACTTGGTGCCCAGGATGTCCAAACAGCCAGATACTGGTTGCTTTCCGTCAGGCAGTTGAAGAGTTTGTTTCAGCGGGCACGATGGAGCTTCACAACATTGTGGCTGGAGCCGGAGTTGGCTGTCACGGCAAGATAAGCGACTATCTCGAAGTCAATTCATTCAATTCTCTTCATGGACGAATGGTTCCCTCACTTACCGGTATCAAGCTCGCAAACCCCAAGCTCAATGTCGTCGGATTTTCTGGAGATGGAGACTCTTTTTCAGAAGGATTTAACCATATCACGCATGCAGCGCGGAGCAACAGTGACATTTCTATTTTCTTACACAACAATCAAGTATTTGCACTCACTACGGGACAAGCAACAGCTACTAGTCCAAAAGGCTTCAAGGGCGGTACGATGCCCGAAGGTTCTATTAACGAACCTATAAATCCCGCACTTATTATGCTTACCATGGGAGCTACGTTTATCGCACGCACGTTTGCATCTGATATTAAAAAGACGAAAGAGATTATGAAGGAAGCAATGCTCCACAAAGGGTTTGCTTTTGTTGAAATCATTCAACCATGTATCACTTTCTTTGACACTCGTGAGTACTACAAGGAGCGCGTCTACTGGCTCGATGACAAACACAAGAAGAGCAATCTCGACAGTGCATTCAAAGTCGCACGTATGAACACTGCTGACAAAGTCCCCTGCGGTATCATCTATCAAACTTCTAAGCCTACCTTTGAGGAGTTGGTGTAAGGACTTACGGAAACGGCGCATTTCGTTGTCAGACTTCACAACATGTCGTTCACTGTACCAGTAAGTACAGCTTACTCATGTTGCTCGTCTTCCTAGAACTGCATCCGTTTGCGTAAGTCCTATCGTATACGGGAACGTATAAGAATTCGTATGGGAATGAGTATGCGTATGGGGCGCCTCCTCCTTCGCTAAAGCTCCGGGCGGACAAGTCGAACTTTATCCGTTTGCGTAAGTCCTGACGAATTGATTTGAGTTACCTGCGCAACTACCTGTAGAATAGAGAGATGATGAATTTACACACACTTTTTAATCCAAATAAAGTAGCAGTTATTGGCGCCACGAATGACGAAACGAAGGTTGGCTACGCCCTCATGAAAAACATTCTCGCAGGAAGTGCTCGTGAAGTATATCCGATAACACTCAGTGAGACACACGTACTCGGTCATGTAGCATACACCTCGGTCAAAATGGTTCCTGGAGAAATAGACCTTGCGGTAATAGCGGTCCGTGCTGATATTGTTTCCACTATTCTTAAAGAGTGTGCGGAGAAAGGAATAACAAACACTATCGTTATTTCAGCAGGATTTAAAGAAGCAGGCGAAGCGGGTGTACGACTCGAACAAGAGATGGCTGACATAGCAACTCAACACAACATAACCCTCCTCGGACCCAACTGCCTTGGTATCATGAACGCGCACGCTGACTGGAACGCTTCTTTTGCTGTCGGGAAACCTGCGGTTGGTGGTATCGCCTTTCTCTCACAATCTGGAGCACTCGGTACTGCACTCCTCGACTGGGCAAATAAGGAGGGTGTCGGATTTTCAAAGTTTGTAAGTCTTGGCAACGAAGCATCACTTACCGAACTTGAGTTTTTGGAATACCTGATAGATGACGAAGACACCAAAGCCATACTTCTCTACATTGAAAAAGTTACTGATGGACCACGCTTCTTAGAACTCGCACGACGAGTTACTCAGAAAAAACCACTCGTCGTACTTCGCGCAGGTAGGAGCGTGCGGGGCTCCGCAGCTGTCGCAAGCCACACCGGATCTCTTGCCCCATCCGACAAAGTGTTCGGAGCAGCACTCGCACAAGTGGGCGCTATCCCCGTTGACTCACTCCGCACCCTTTTCTCACTCTCAAAACTCTTTGAACTTGGATTCAACACTAAAAACTTACAGAGAATAGCAATAGTCACAAATGGTGGCGGACCATCAGTAAACACCGCTGACCTTATAGGCATGTCAGACTCACTTACTCTCGTCACCTTTTCTGATGAAACCGAAGAATCTCTTCGAGGTGTTCTCCCCCCTATGGCCGCGGTAGGAAATCCTATCGACGTAATAGGTGACGCCGGCCCAAATAGGTATAAGGATGTGCTAGATATATTGAGTGATCTTCCTCAAATCGAAGTCATTATTGTACTTGTCACTCCACAGATGATGACTGATCCTGCGGGAATTGCCGAGGTGCTCATATCGCAACATACAAAAAAACCAATCATCCCTGTCTTTATGGGCGGTGATACCGTAGAGGCTGGAATACGTGTGCTCAAGCAGGCTGGTATGGTGTGTTTCAACTCACCCACAGATGCAGTTGAATCTCTCGATGCCCTTGCTCGACATTCAGGGAAAGCGCCTGAACCAGTACCTTCTACACCTCGACTTTCGCCACACCTCACTATGCTTCCCCTCGCTGAAATGCAAAGAATTTTAAGTGAGTCTAACTTACAACTTGAGGGTGTATTTGTAGAAAACAAAGAATCAGTATTCGATGCACTCACAAGACTTGGCGCTGGGCCATATGCTATGAAAGCTATTTCAAGTGCTCTCGTGCACAAAAGTGACTTGCAAGCCGTCAAACTTCACCTTGCAAACGCTGAAGCACTTCTGCATGCGTGGGATGATATAGAAACATATGTTAGAAATCATACCGAAGGAGCGGTAATTGATGGCATGCTCATACAGCCAATGGTAAAGGGTGTTGAGTGTATTGTCGGCATGAAGCGCGATCCTGTTTTTGGCCCTACTATCGTTTTTGGCCTTGGTGGTATCTTTGTCGAAATACTGAAAGACTCATCCATTCGCATAGCACCTGTTACAGAAGAAGATGCATTTAAACAAATCTCTGAAATAAAAGGTATTCCATTACTTACTGGCGCTCGAGGAAATATACCTGTCGATATACACGCACTCGCACGAGTCATCACCTCCCTCTCACAACTTGCACTTGCTCATCAAGAAATAGAAGAAATAGACTTCAACCCAGTCTTTGCGACATCAACGGGAACGCATATAGTGGATGCGCGGATCATGGTGAAGTAACATGACATAAAGAAACGGTGCACCACAGGAGTACTTTATTGATTCTCCTCCCAATAGACGTTTTATCCCCCAGTCGCAAGACAGGGGGATAAAAGAACCGCTTAGCAGGTAAAAAGCGCAACCACATTGTCGGCTCTTTTACGAAGACCGTCTTCCTGGACTTTCCTTTCCTCCAAAACACCGAGTGCCATTGTTTGAACGTCGTAATCTCCTGAGAGATCACGAAATTCGTACAGCATGTTACGGCTCAGCTTCTCAGGATAATGAAGCAAAAGAATTCTTCTTGTCCCTTCCAGCACACTGGAGTTGTTGTGTTCCAAAAAACCCAGAAGGGTATCATAATCAAAATTTTCCTTACCAATCCTCTCAATAGTCTTTTGGAACAGAATTTTAGTTACGTGATATATACCAAAGAGCTCCGAATATTTCCCGTCCATACTTTTCTCCTTGTTAAAGTTTGCCTGAATTCTATGGAACCTAGCATGAAGGTATCACTGAAATATATTTTTGTCTACTTAAATTTCAAGCATCTCGTAATACAAAAGACTTTAATAGTACCAACAAAATGACCCGCCGAAGCGAGTCATTGAGATAGAAAAAGAAAAAAACTAAAAAATGATTGACTGCTTCCTTGGAGCCTCCTCAGGTGGATGAACTTGTATCCACTCACCCGATCCAATGTGTCGCAGGATCTGCTCCCCACCTTTCTTCCTCAACAGAAGATGCTCGGTGCTCTTGTCTATGTAGCCCTCGTCAAACCCCAACGCTTTCCATGATTCAAGCAGATCGCAAGGAAGTCCCGGTACCGACTTTAATGGAACAAATTTCTCACCTTCGTAACAGAGGAATCTGGTAACATCTTCATCACATGTGGTCATTTTTTGGCCTCTTTTGTATGATTAGTAGTTTTAGTTTAAATTTCTTTCAATAACATACAACAAAAAATAAACATTGCAATACATACGCCATACTACGTCTTAAGTAAGCCTTATTCTAGATGTTGAGTGAGAGTTTGCGAGATAGGACTTACAACAGGTGCGACAAGTGTTTTTATATCTAATGTCCCATCCCTAAGTCCTTCGAGCTTTTCACTCAAATCAATTTTTGCTTTTATTATTTTGGTGATTGCCCCCATGAGGTCAGGTCTATTTACCGTCGTTCCCCCGATAATGCGTCCATGCGATAGAATAATTCTGCAATGACTGTTTTCTTCAAAAGTCGGGTAGTGTATCACGATGCGATCTTCAAGTGCGCGCACATCGCCTGTCCACCCTATTTGAAAACCGAAACCGTGGCTCGTGTGGAAAGATACTTGAGCGAACGGCTCTTTTGTAGCATTGCTCATGTTTTTCCCTGCTATTTCACCCTGTAGACGGGCACTCATCCAATTCCCCATGATAACCGTTTCTTCTAGCATACTGTCCCAGCATTCTGTAGTGTCTCCTGCTGTCCACACGTCAGGAACGTTGGTTTCAAGAAATTGGTTTGCATATATTCCCTTGTGTGTAGCTACCCCCGCTTTTTGTATCCACCCGACAGGCAGTTCAACACCAATAAACGGCAAAATAATATCACACTCTATCTCGCGCCCATTACTGAGACGAACACCGGTGACATGCGTATCGCCAAGCACTTCTGCCACTTCCACTTCTCGCACGATTTCAATACCCTTCGCTTCTAGTGTTTTCTCAATAGGAGCCACTTCTTCTAGACTGAGTTGTGGTTCAAAAAAGTATTTTTCACGCATGACCTCCGTGACAGTAAAACCTCGGGAATAGAGTATTTCAATGATTTCAAATGAGACACAAGCACTCCCTACCATAATCACTCGCTTCGGGGAACCTTGTGCAACCTTGCCAATCGCTTCTGCATCATCTACCGTACGAAGGTAGTAAATTCCTTTTTTATCGGACCCTTTCACATCCCATTTCCGTGAATGTGCTCCCGTAGCTAAGAGAAGTTTTTTGTACTGCAAACTATCGCCATCAGAAAGCGTCACTATTTTAGCACCTGACTGAAGCTCGGTAGCGCGAATCCCTTTGAATAGGTGAATATTGTTTTCTCTATACCATGCATCACTTTTCAACCACACATTCTCGAAGGGCTGTTCTCCAAGTACCCATTTGGGCTTTGAGAGTAGCACCCGAGAGTAACAATTGTGAGGTTCGTCATTGCAATCGAACCAACAGCATCGTGTTTTCGAATAGTTTCCGCAGCAGTCGTACCTGCGATACCTCCTCCGATTATGACGTATGTATAATATTGCATGGAAAAAACTTTATCTAAAATAGTACTCTTCTATTGTACCCTATACCGCAGTATCTTTGCTTGATACATCGTGGAAACCGTAAGCATAATTCCCATGGAGATAAATAACGCGTCGAAAGAATAGTAGGAAACTATATAACCACCCACAATAAGTGCTGCGCCTTGAAAAATATACCAAAGTCCTGTTGAGAGGCCCCACACGAAACTATCGTGCCTATCACCGGAATGCTTGTCATAAAGTGCATACCATGTTGGTTGTGAAAGGGCGGTTGCTACCGCTATGAGTATTTGCACAACGAGGAGTGGTCCCATTGAATCTACAAACAAGTACGAAAAAGCTGCAAAAGCACTCAGTGCATAGCCTGCCACCATCAGCTTCTCACACCCAACCTTATCTGCTATTTTACCCACAACAATTACCCCAACTCCCATACATACAAGATATATCGCATACACCCATGAGAGATCTAAAATGTTTCCCCCCACTTCTGTGGCGAACACAGCATAAAGTGGACCAAGCATTCCCATACCAAATCCCCACATAATGCTCGACCATAGAAGTATCGTTTCTGCTTTTGATAACATAGTCTAAGTATAAACGACAAACTCCTCTTTCTTCAATAAAAATCCTCACGTAGAGGATTTTTATTGAAGAAGTTCGTCAAATAAAATTTTCGACTACTTAGGAAATATTTGTGCTCCTGAGTTATCAAAAAGAAGTATAGCTTTCGTAGGGCATGCTTCTGCTGAAGCAATGAGTGTCGCATCATCTGCAGCATTGGCGTCTTTTGCAACCACTTTGTTTTCATCATCAAGCTCCCACACATCTCCCGCTACTGCTATGCACGAAACAGCTGCTATGCACAGGTCGCGATCTACAACAACTTTGCTAATATTTGAACCTTCTGCAGTTCGTGGGTATTCTCGTAAGTCTGCCATACTTTGTTATCTTATATAATTAATAATAAATTACACTTATTCGAATTCAACATCAGTTATTTCAGGTATCTCTTTTATAATAAGTGGTCCGATAGTTTTATTATACGTGACGCTCGCAAGTGTACAATTCACACAAGCACCGTACACTTTTACTACCGCCGTGGAGTCTTCAACTCGTATAAGTTGAACGTCTCCACCATGCATCTGTATGTACGGGCGAACCTTTTCAAGAAGCACTTGTATCCGTTTTTCAACTGTCTCCATAAAGGAAGTATACGCGAGTGCTAGCCAAAAACCAATGCAGTAGACAATGAGGGAGTAATTTAGTACTGTGCACGTAGGAAATAGTAAGAATTTTTATAAATCAAAAGGGAGGTATCAGATGGGAGTGAATACCAAGGAAATGAGCATAGCATTGGGACTTCCAGAAGACAAAATAAAAGATATCCTGGGGGTAGATGCCTTCGTTACATGCTTCGAAGAAGCATGTATGGCTTATGTAGAAGCAATCCAACGAAACGGAGAGTCAGTCTTAGGTAGAAAGTCTGCGTTTGAGGCGTTGTGCAATTACGCAAAAACTTTTGAGGAAGCTCTTAAAGCATACCTGCTTGCTCCAAGGAATACTGGAGACAAGGATGTACTACTGGAACTTTGTACAGAACTTTGGTCAACGTTTCGAGAAGCGGAAAAATTACTCCATTTTGCGAGGACTGTTCCAGGTCACGAGGCAATTGTGATTAAAAAAATTGCAGTTTTTTTCTAACCTCTCTTTCTAGCGCCTGATGGACTCAGGCGCTAGTTTTTTTCATAATGATTTTGGAAAACTCGCCTAAATCGAAATGCGTATGTTTGAAAATCAGATAGGTATTGTATTGAAAATTCTCTTTTGAAATGCAATTCATGTAGGATTGAATTGTATGAAAAAACGTGCCTCGTTTAGACATTTAACAGAAAATGACCGTGACAGGCTTC
>LCCS01000031.1 GCA_000998045.1 Parcubacteria group bacterium GW2011_GWD2_42_14 | reverse complement strand
GAAATGGGCACAGTTTGTCCTCGCACCATGGATTGGTGATGGTTCACCTATTGCACAGACCATGTGGCTAGATCAACTGACGGTAAGTACTTCTGGCTCAGGTACAGGAACTACTCCACCGCCACCAAGTGGAGGAGATACCATACCGCCCGCTGTGCCGACAGGACTGTCGGTGATGTAAGTGTGTCTACGTTTTTTAAGACTTTTACAGATTACTCCAGCTTAAACAAAATCTACGTCTGTTTTGAAAGACACTAAAAAACTAATACAGTAATTAGTTCTAGTGTTGTTTTGGGAATAGTTTGGATATTTATATTTTTCAAGTCTTCGTTTATGTAAATGCTCCCGCTTTCCTTACTTGCATGTACAGGAAGACTCGATACTCGTAACTCGCATTACTCGCTACTGTTATTTCCACTCCAACTTGCCCAATCGTTCAACAATGTGCCCTTTGAGTTCGAGTGATGCGAGAAGAATATTCGCTTCAGAGACGGAGAGTTTAAGTTTATGTACAAGCTCATCTCTGGCGATAGGTTCCTGAAGCAGGGTATATACATTAGTTTCTGCAATCGTAAGATGTAACGGAATTTTTTGTTGTGCAACGACATCTTCCTTTTGAATACCCAGTGCTTCCAAAATATCTTTACTCGATGCTACAAGAGCTGCACCTTTTTGTATGAGCATGTGAGGACCTTGAGATGTTGTGCTTTGAATTGGACCGGGGATAGCAAGAACATCTCTATTATATTCTGCTGCGAGTTTAGAGGTAATAAGTGTACCAGACTTGTACTCTGCTTCGACCACAAGCACAGCATGACTCATCCCTGCCATGATGCGGTTTCGCTGAGGGAAACTCTCAAGTCGAGGATGCCAGTCAGGTGCAAACTCAGAGACGAGTGCACCACCTTGTTCGAGAATGTCTCGTGCAAGCATTCTGTGTGTGGCAGGGTAGAGTACACTATCACTCAAGCCGGAAGCAGGGACTGCAACTGTGGTGAGTGATGCGTCTAGAGCTGCTTGGTGTGCAATACCGTCGATACCAAGTGCTAGGCCGGAGACTATCACAACAGGGTACCCGCGTAGCCCGTGTATCAATGCCTCGCATGCCTGCCGGCCGTAGCTTGTATACTTACGCGAACCGACTACCGACAAAAATTTAAGGTCTGGATGTGTTGGGAAGGTGCCCCGTACAGAAAGCTTCTTAGGTGAATCGGTAATTTCAAGTAAAAGGGAAGGGATTGCTAGTGTTTGTATGGGGTACATTTCTTCCAGTGACATTTAAAAATAGTAACATAAACAATGTCAAAATTTAGTAGATATTTACAGGAGTAAGAGTAAATCGCGTACAATAGTAAAAATGATAGTAATACGCATAACCTGTGCTGGTAAAAGATAGCTTACATGCTACACTTTCTAAGTATACCTATATTAGTAGCTTATACGTAGTATCATCACGACCTATGTTAGATATAAAATTTATTCGAGAACATCTTGATCTCATCAAGGCTGCTGCGAAAAAAAAGCACATTGAAGTCGACCTTGATCTTTTGATGAAACTCGACACGAAAAGAAGAAAATTGCAACAGAGTTATGATGATGCTCGTTTCAAACAAAACGAAGTAAGTGCAATGATTGCACAAGCAAGTGATCCCGCAGAGCGAGAGAAAATGATTGCCGATATGAAAGTGGTCAAAGAGACGCTTCAAAATGGTGAGGTTGAGCTTAAGAAAACGTTGAAGAAGTGGCAGGCGCTTATGGTGCAAGTACCCAATGTACCTGACATCACGGTGCCAGATGGAGAAAGTGATGAAGATAACGTTGAGGTGCGAAAGGTTGGTGAGATTCCTACATTTACGTTTACTCCCAAGAGTCACATAGATCTCATGCAAAACCTCGACATGATTGACCTTGATAGAGGTACAAAAACCTCTGGATTTCGGGGGTACTACTTAAAAAACGACGGCGTTCGTCTTTCATTTGCTCTTTGGCAATTTGTTTTTGACACTTTTGCAAAGAAGAATCCAGAGTTCCAACCTATGATCGTACCATCGCTGGTACGGCGTGAGCCATTTATGGGTACAGGATATCTTCCTCAAAGTGAGGAGGACTTATACAAAACACAGGATGGTGACTTTCTTGCAGGCACCGCTGAAGTGGCGATGATGAGTTACTACATGGATGAAGTGATTGAGAAGAAAGATTTACCACTTAAGTTTTTAGCTTTTTCACCCTGCTTCCGTCGTGAGGCGGGAAGTCATGGTAAAGATACCAAGGGACTCATTCGGGTACATGAGTTTTATAAAGTAGAACAAGTCATCCTTTGTGAGGCTAATCATCAGGAGTCTGTAGAACATCACGAACAATTGACCAAAAACTCTGAAGAGTTGCTTCAAGCGCTTGGTATTCCATATCATGTTGTCGTGAACTGCGGTGCAGATATAGGGCTTGGGCAGGTAAAGAAGTACGACATTGAAGCATGGGTACCTTCAGAGAACAAGTACCGAGAAACTCACTCATCTTCATATTTCCATGATTTTCAAACACGTCGGCTTAATATCAGATACAAAAACGACGAGGGAAAACTTCAGTTTGTGCATTCGCTCAACAATACTGCGCTGGCATCTCCGCGGATTATTGTTCCCATCATCGAGAATTATCAACAGGAAGATGGTTCGATACTCATCCCAGAGGTGCTTCGTCCGTACATGAATAACAAAGAACGAATTGTGCCACGATCTAATTTTTAACAACCAAAAGAGAGTACCTGCGCTTGCGCATGGTTCTTGTGCCCTTTGGGCATAAAATGGAAATAACCTTGTGTTACGCACATGATACCGAGACAAAAATTTAGAACCAAACAAGCGAGAAAACGGGAAAGAGTACGACTGGCAGTCAAAACAACCTCAACACTTCTTGGAATTATTTTCTTTCTTGGGCTTATTGCGTACGGAAGCCATACCGAGCATCTTCGGTATAAAAATATTCATGTACAGGCAGAAGGATCGCCCTCACAAGAAGAACTTGCAAGCATTATTGAGGCCGAATTACAAGGTTCCTACTATGGTATTTGGCCTAAGGACTCAGTATTTTTAGTACCACAAGACTACATTGAAGACGTATTAGAAACGAAGTTTCCTAGAATTGATAATGCGCAGATTAAGCGTACTGGTTTGTATACACTGAGTGTGTCCGTAGAGGAGCGCATCCCTGTAGCACTATGGTGTGGTGATGTTGTTCCACCTGTTGCCCAAGTACAACACGTTGATACAAGTGAACAAGACTCCAGTGACGTGTGGGGTACGTGCTACTTGGTTGATAAAAAAGGATATATTTATGCACGCGCACCTTTATTTTCCGGTAACATATTTCCTCGGTATTACGGCTCACTATCACATGGTGAGCCGATAGCACAGCAGTATATTCCTGAGGAAGAATTTACCGTTTGGCAACAATTTTATATATCCCTTGAGGAGGCAAATGGCTCAATACCTCAGGCGCTCCTTTTTGTAGATGAGAGAGATATAGAACTTTACCTGAGTAATGGTCTACGTGTACTCATACCGAGAAAAGAAAGTCCGGAAACGATTACACGAAGACTTACTGCACTCTTTGAATCTGAACATATACAGGACGCTACAAAGGTTGAGTATATAGACCTGCGCTTTGGTACGAAAGCTTTTGTTAAATATCTCTCAACAGAGTGATTTTAGAAGCCTTATTGTGATACAATAATAGTACTTCGTATGCGTTTCGCTTTCTACTATATAAGGTGGCACTACTCACAAGGGATTGTGGATTTGATTGGTGTGGTACGGAACTTTATTTGGTTTTTCTATACTTTTTTCTCAATACCTCTTCTCCTTAAAACGCTTTTTCAGCCGTTTGAACGACTTGGTGAACACTATAGCAAAAGGTTTGACTTGGGAGCTTGGGCACAAGCATTTGTTGTCAACTCGCTCATGCGAGTCGTTGGGGCGCTCCTCAGATTATTCCTTATTCTCATAGGTATTTTATTTATTATTTTGACAATACTTGTCGGTGTATTATTTCTTGTGGCATGGATATTAGCACCATTACTTTTGTTTTTCCTTGTAACATACGGTCTTAAGCTTATGTCACTTGGTCATTAAGTATGCCTTTCTCAACTCTCAAAAAAATAATATTTGAAATATATGAGCCAGCACTTCTATTGCGTGGTGTACTTCCTCCTGAGAAGCGACATCTCATATATAAAAATATTCTGATCGCTTGCGCGTTTATCTTTACGCTCGCTGCACTTGCATTTGCTGTGGACAATATGACGGCTAGACTCTTGCCAATGTTTTCCATCCTTAGCTCTTTGGCAAACAGGATTTACGGACTCTTTCTTATTGTTTTCTCAGCAGCGTTTGTGTTTTCTGCGCTTGAAGCAATGCACCGTTCATACTACTTCAGGGGGTTGGAACAAATTCTTGCGGAGACCAAAGACCCCGTACAAATGCCTACAAGTTGGGAAGTGGCAACTATAATTTTCGAGACTCAAGGTTCAGATATTACAGGGGGCTTTTTCAACTCTACCTATGGACAAGAAACACTTTTTAGAACAGGTATTTCTGCGGAGATTTTTGAGACTTTCGAGAAGAACCGTACGGGAGGTGTACAAGCGGAAGGGTTTGTTGTGGAGCGAGACAAGGGTGTCGATCTCGCTACATATGCGAAAAGTCTTTACAAGCAAGATGAAGAGTTACGCGCTCTGTTTGCAAAAAACAACATAAACTTAGAACAGTTTATGCGCGCTGCGGAATGGGTAACTTCAATAGAGCGTAAAGATCGCCAGCTTCATCGGTGGTGGTCTCGTGATAACTTGGGGAGAATCCCAGGTTTGGGTAAGACGTGGAGCTATGGCCCGACGTTTCTCTTGCAACGTTTTGGTCATGAGATTACTGAGGACCACATTTGGCAGACTGCGCTCATGACTCGTCGAGAAGAAGATGATGAGGTAGAGGAGCTAGAACAGATTCTTGCACGAGGTCGGCAGTCAAACGTGCTGTTACTGACCAATGATGTATTGGTGGCTCGTCAGCGTACTGCTCAGTTGTATCACAAAATACGTGAAGGACATGCACTGCCACCACTTGAGTCACGAAGAGTTTTTTATATAGACTTGGAGGCAATCGTCATTGCATCGGATGAAAAAAGTATTTTTGAGGGAAATTTACGCCAAACGTTTTCACAAGCAGTTGATTCAGGAAATATTATTTTATATTTTGAAAATATCGCTACTGCCATACGGAGTGCTCAAACTCTCGGTGTAGACTTAGTTGATATTCTCTCACCATACTTTGAGTCTCCGGAAATACAGATAGTTTTTGCTGAGCTTTCAGAAAACTACAATAAGCAATTATCTCATGAGAGTAGGTTAGCCCAAGCGTTTGATGTGATTCAAATGAAAGATGTTGGTATGTCGGGTATTATTGATCTTCTCCAACAACGTGCGCTCATGCGTGAGCGAAGAACCTCTGTAGTATTTACGATTCCTGCTCTTGAAAAAATTGCTGACGTTGCTGATAGGTATTTCCCGACGGGTGTGATGCCAGACAAGGCGTTTGACTTGCTGGAGGAGCTTGTTACATATGCCAGTGCTGAGAATGTTGAACAAATTTTAGCTGTTCACGTGGAAAGCTTTGTCTCGAAGAAAACCAACGTGCCTATTGGAGAGCCTACTGAAGAAGAGAAACAAAAACTCTTGTCACTCGAAGACGTTATGCACAAACGAGTTGTAGCACAGGAGAGTGCAGTATCTGCAGTAGCCAAGGCTTTACGACGTGCACGTTCAGGAATAGCAAACTCAAAAAAACCCCTGGGAACATTTCTGTTTTTAGGTCCTACTGGTGTAGGAAAAACTGAAACTGCGAAGGCACTTGCTGAAGTTTTGTTTGATGACGAAGAGGCAATGACTCGCCTTGATATGTCTGAATTTCAAGCTGAGAATGCTGTCGAGGAACTCATAGGCTTTGCGGACACGGGGAAGTCAGGAAGGCTAGAAGCTCTTGTGCGTCAGAGGCAATATGGCGTACTTCTTCTTGATGAGTTTGAAAAAGCAGATAAAGGCGTGCATGATCTTTTTCTGCAAATACTTGATGAAGGGTACTTTACGGATGCAACAGGTACAAGTGTTAATATGCGAAACTTGATAATTATAGCAACGAGCAACGCAGGAGCTGATTTGATATGGGAGTTGGAGAAACAACATAAAGATATTTCTGAGGAAAAGCGCGTACTTGTCGATCATATTATTTCACATGGCCTCTTCAGGCCAGAGCTCCTAAACCGTTTTGATGAAATAGTAGTCTTTCACGCACTGCAAATGGAACATGTGCAAGAAATTGCAAAGATTCACATTATGAACTTTGCGAAGCGGATTGCAGAAGAAAAAAATATTACCATAGCCGTGACCGATGAGCTCGTGGATTATGTAGCGAGCAAGGGGTATGACCCTCAGTTTGGTGGAAGACCGTTAGAGCGCGCAATTATGGAAGAGTTGGAACAAGTTATAGCAGATGAAATGCTCAAAGGGACACTTCACTCTGGAGACACGTTTACGTTTAAAAAGAGTAGCGAGATACCGAGTAGCGAGTAAGCGAGTTCTGAGTAACGAGTTCTGATAACAAATAACGAGCTTGCCAGCCATGGCGGGGTATATTAGTCGCTACTAATTTCCTTACAACTCGTTACTCGCAACTTGATACTCTTTTTGCTATTATATTATAATGCATAATTTATTTCAGACTTTGTCAAGGCCGATACTGGTGCTTGCCCCTATGGCGGAGATTACTGATCCCGCTTTTCGACGTATCATAACCAAATATGGGAAACCGGACGTACTGTGGACTGAATTTGTATCTGCTGATGGGCTATACCATACACGCGAAATAAATAAAATCTCAGATGCGGATAATCCGCTCATGAAGGATTTGTTGTATGAAAACGATGAACATCCTATCGTCGCTCAACTGTTTTCAGCCCAACCAGACATGGTGGAATACGCAGCTCGTTTGGTGACAGAGCTTGGGTTTGATGGCGTGGATATCAATATGGGTTGTCCGTATCGCACTATAGAGAAGCAAGAAGCAGGTGCATCACTCATGAAAAACCCCGAGCTCGCGCGAGCACTCATACGGAGTGCCAAGAAAGGTTCAGAAGGTAAGATTCCTGTTTCAGTAAAGACTCGCATAGGATATGCCTACAACGACTTAGCTACGTGGCTCCCAGAACTTATCAAAGAAGAGCCTGCGCTTATAACGGTACATGCGCGTACTCGTCAAGAACTTTCTAATGTACCCGCTCGGTGGGAACATATTCGTGAAGCTGTGGAAGTACGAAATAAACTTACAAATAAAGAAAAAGTACTTATTTTTGGGAATGGAGATGTCGAGAGTGTTGCAGATGCACGTGTTCTTGCCAAAGAAACGGGGGCGGATGGTGTAATGATAGGGAGAGGAATCTTAGGCAACCCTTGGCTTTTTTCAGAAAAAAAACCAACGTTACAAGAAAAACTTGAAATACTCATAGAGCATACTAAAGCGTTTGATGAACTTTGTGGACACAAAAGCTTCGCATTAATGAAGCGACATTTCAAAGCATATATTACGGACTTTAAGGGTGCAAAAGAATTGCGTGTAAAACTATTTGCTTGTGAAAATGTTGCGGAAGCGATTGAAAAGTTGGCGAGTTACCGAGTTATCGAGTAGTGAGTTTCCATCTACAAGTAACGTTTGGTTCGTCATCACGAGTCGCAACGAAGTGACCCATTTTTTAATATGTTTCCTCGGCACTTTCTTTTGCGTTAGAAAGTACCGGGTTTTGCAAAGACAAAGAATTTGTTTCCGTATTCGCTACTTGCTACTCAGAACTCGTTACTCGCTTACTTTAAACTTTCAATCCTGTAAGGTATACTGTCTCAATGTCAGGTGTCGCGCTCTATCGTAAATATCGACCAAGAAATTTTGCAGAAGTACTTGGTCAAGAACATGTAATTACTGCACTTAAAGGAGCGATAGGTCTTGCCAATATTAGTCATGCGTATCTCTTTGCGGGTACTCGAGGTACGGGTAAAACATCACTTGCGAGAATTTTTGCGGCAAATATTGGTACCAAAGCAAGAGATCTTCATGAGATAGATGCCGCGAGTAATCGCGGTGTCGACGATGTACGGGCACTTCGAGAGGAAGTACACACGCTTCCGTTTGAGTCGACTTATAAGGTGTACATTATTGACGAGGTGCACATGCTTACTAAAGAGGCCTTTAATGCACTTTTGAAAACCCTTGAAGAACCACCTAATCATGTGATATTTATACTAGCGACAACAGAGTTGGAAAAATTGCCCGATACTATTATTTCACGGTGTCAAACCTTTACCTTTAAAAAACCAAGCACTGAGCTTCTCAAACAGATGGTACTGCGTGTGGCAAAGAGTGAGGGGTATGCACTGGAGCCTTCGAGTGCAGATTTATTGGCTCTTCTAGCTTCTGGTTCGTTTCGAGATGCACTTGGGTACGTACAACAAGTAATTGCAAGCTCAAAGGATAAGAAAATAACACCCGAAGAAGTAGAAGCTATAACTGGAGCACCGAGAAGTACACAGTTATTGAAACTCATTGATGCTGTTGCGGAAGGAAATCTTGACACCAGTCTACACATCGTGCATGAGATAACTATTTCAGGTCTTGATATGCATACAGTTCTTGTTCTACTCTTAAGGTTACTGCGTGCCATACTCCTCATGCGCGCCGCACCTTCACTAACGAATGAACTACAGAAAGAATTTACTGAAGAAGAGTATGCGGCGCTCCTACGTCATGCCAAGGATTCCAAAGCACACATACACTCTAAGTTACTCCTGGCACTTCTTGATGCACACCTACTCATAGGCACGACGTATACGCCGGAGCTACCCCTTGAACTTGCACTTATACAACACTGCGAAAACTGCAAAACTACATCATAACAGCACAAAATTATGCCGACTGCTACAACAAAAAAACGAATATATTTTATTCGTCATGGACAGAGTGTGGGAAACTTACAACAAGTTTTTCAAAATGCTGATGACCCGCTCTCAGAAGCGGGCACCATACAAGCGAAAATAGTAGCGCGGAAGGCACTGTCATTTAATGCAGATGTTATCCTATCAAGTCCGATGATGCGTGCATACCAAACAGCAGAGACCATTCAATCTGTCACCAATCTCCCCCTCGAAACAATTGAAACACTCCATGAGTACAGACCACCATCTAAGCTCTGGAATAAATCAGTGATGTCTCCCGAAAGCAATGAATTTTATAAAGAGATACTTGCGCACCTACATGAGCCTGATTGGCACTATGAGGATGAAGAAAACTATACCGACCTTCATACGCGTGCGACATCACTTCTAGATAATCTTGCAGAAAGGAAGGAAAAAACGATTATTGCAGTTACCCATGGTGCATTTATGCGTATACTGCTTGCTACTATGATGACCGAGGGAAGTGCGGACGCACTCACGGCAATACGACTCGTACGCTTCTTGAGTCAAAGGAATACGGGTGTTACGAGCTGTGAGTACTTTCCAGAATCAGTGGGGAACAAGTGGCGTCTCGTTGCGTGGAATGATTACTCTCATCTCGATACGTCAACTTGTGAACCCATTTCTTTTATCTAATCATGAAGCACGTATATTTTCTTCGTCACGGGCAGACACTCTTCAATAAAAAAATGAGACACCAGTATGCTAGTACCCCTCTTTCGGCAGAAGGGAGAAAGCAAGCTCGTGCTATTGCAGATAAAATAAAAGAGTTACGCATAGACTATATTCTTACGAGTCCATACGAACGTGCAAAAGAAACAGCAGAATTGGTTGCGGAAGTGGTGGGGAACCCACCTATAGAATGTTCCGACTTGCTCGCCGAGCTTCGACGGCCAAAAACACTACACGGCACGAGCTGGTTTTCTCCAAAGTCGGTTTTTATTATGGGTTTGTTATATTTATTTGCATCACGAAAAAATTGGCACTTCAGTGATGAAGAAAATTTAGAAGAATTTCGCTTACGTTCCAAGGAAGCGCTTGATTACATTGCAAGCAAGGAGGGGAAAAACATTTTAGTAGTTACACATGCTGGTCTTATGTCGAATTTCATAAGCAGTATCAAACACGATGGTTTAGATTCACTCCGTGAGTATAAAAGAGCGCTTTGGAAAACACTCCGTATCGGAAACTGTTCTTTTGTGAGTGCAAAATGGTCTCCGAGAGGGAAGTATGGAGAAACACTTGACGGCACCTGGAGTGTCGAGGAGCCTATAACTTGCCCTGTCTAGAAAGGAATTTTTCTTTGGAAACCGCTCAAAAGTGTGATAATGTTGTGGAGTATTGCCGGATCGTCTAATGGTAGGACAACGGTTTTTGGTACCGTTTATCTAGGTTCGAGCCCTAGTCCGTCCCGATACGTTTGAGTATTGGGGGCTTAGTTGTTACTCTGAGCATGGATAGGGCTCGAACCGTAGGACTAACGTTTACACAGAGCGAAGCGACAATGTAAACGTTGATCTCGACCCGCAGGGAGAGGCGAGCCCTAGTCCGGCAGCAAAGGTTTTTACTAAGTAAACATTGACTCATTTTGGGTACCTGTTGGGTACTATCGAACTTTGGTATGATGAAATTATGGAAAATAAATCTCAAGAAAATAAAATAGACTGGAAAACTCAATTTACTACAGTGACTCCATTTTCAAAAACTTTGGCACTTGTACTATTTATTATGTTACCAATTATTGGGTATTGGTTGGGAATAGAATATGGTAAAGATTCGAATTACTCAGAACAGGAGATAGTTTTGGGTGATGAATTGCAAAATGTAATATCAAGTGATAATTATCCTATTCCAGCAAATCCAACTGAACCCAAAAACAAAGCGATACCTGAACCGCCTATTGAAGAACACGAAGAAACACTTCTTCTTAAATTTATTTGTTATGAGTGTGAAGGTGAGAGAATAACTGCAGCATTTCCCTCAGATGAGATTGCATTAAAAGACTTCATTGGGAGTAATGAAACAACTTCCTATAATAATACACCATATTATAAAATAATGTACCCAAAATCTTGGGAACTGAAACATAATGCAACAACGAGCTTCAGTCCAGAATTAAAAGTGATGGATGAAGTAATTATAACGCCTGAACAAAAAGCAACGGGATATGAGGATGATATACAGGCATTTATACAGATTACAGTGAGGGACATGACGTTAATTGAATCATTTAAGAAAAGGGATATGACCAATGCACAACCTGTGTCATTTGGAGGTGGAAAAGGGGTGGTGGTTGATGTAAGTGGAAATTACTTATTTTTGATTTCTGACAGTAAGTATGTATATGAAATATATTTACACAATATCTTATATGGATATCAATTGCCGTACAAAGAGGCTCTAAACATTGTGTCATCGTTTGAGATACTCTAAAGTATAGAATATCTATATCACCTGATATATTTACAGAAAATTCGAACTTCGTCCCAAACTGCCAGCAAGTACAATCCCGATACGTTTGAGTATTGGGGGCTTAGTTGTTACTCTGAGCATGGATAGGGCTCGAACCGTAGGACTAACGTTTACACAGAGCGAAGCGACAATGTGCCTCGAAAGAAGGTAATCTCCTATCGTAACTCTAGCATCTAAGTTAAAATTGAAAGATGGATTATTTATCTTCACTGACACCAAAACTTAAAGAAATTGCTCAAAAAGTCAAAAATATTCTTGGCAATAATTTTATGGGATTTGATGTTTCAGGATCTTTGACTATGAAAAATTATTCCCTTCTGTGAAAAATACATACCCAATATAGATGATAAGACCAGAGCCAATTAAACTGAAAAAAAACTGAATTATTAAAAACAGTTTTGTCGTTCCTTTATTCGCAGCAATAATAACCTCTTTGGATATCGTTGGCATGGGTTTCTCCTTTGTTTGAGTTTGAGGTACACAGTCTCTTTTGTCTTAAGTCAGTATACCACTATTGAATATATTTAGGTTTTAAGCTAAGGTATGCTCAGAAGTTAGTAATTTGGCAAATAAACCTACGTTTCAAGGCAGTTTTCCTCAACAGCAAGGAGTCCCAGAATGGAAAAGATGACCTACGCAGATACTGGTGTCAATTACGATGAAATGGATCCCTTTAAACGTGATGCGCAATTCGCCGCACGAGGAACGGCGGGCAACATCACTCGTCTCAATAACGGTAAGCTTCGAGAGTTTGAACCCTCAAGAGGTGAAAGCGCCTACCTAATCGAAGCGACAAAAAGTTACTTTGCTCACGTTGAAGAAGGCCTTGGCACCAAGAATCTGGTCGCTGATGCAATGTATGAACTCACCGGTAAAACGTACTATGACCATGTGGCACAATGTACAGTTGCCATGATTGTCAACGACATTGTTACATTGGGTGCTCTTCCACTTTCAGTGGCAATGCATGTTGCTGTTTGCAGTTCAGACTGGTTTAACGATAAAAAACGTTCTGAGGATCTTATTGTCGGATGGAAAAATGCATGTAATCTCGCCCGGTGTATTTGGGGAGGAGGTGAAACACCAACCCTCAAGGGTATCGTGGTACCTGGAACTGCACTTCTGTCAGGTTCAGCTATCGGCATAATAAAGCCAAAAAAACGATTGATTGCTGGTAACATACAACACGGGGATGTCATCGTTATTTTCGAGAGTTCTGGTGTGCACGCAAATGGACTTACATTGATGCGAGAGATAGCTTCAAAATTACAGAAGGGGTACCTCAGCTCACTTTTTGATGGAAGGATGTATGGAGAAACCTTGCTTGACCCAACCGAAATTTACGTCGACGTCGTCGAGGACTGTCTTGACGCTTGTATCGACATACACTATGCGGTAAATGTCACGGGCCATGGTTGGCGCAAGTTTATGCGAGCAACTCAACCTTTCACGTACGTTATAGATACCCTCCCAACTCAGTTACCTATCTTTGACTTTATACAGGAGCGTGGACCTGTTGATGATTTGGAAGCGTACGGTAACCTTAATATGGGTGCGGGGTTTGCACTGTACGTACCTGAGAGTCAAGGGAAACAAGTGGTTGAAATCGCCAAGTTTCTTGGTAAACGCGCATTTGTTGCCGGCTATATTGAAGAAGGTGAAAAAAAAGTCATAATTCATCCGAAGAATATTGAATTTGCTGGCAAAACATTGTCGGTTCGGTAGACGTTCCTAAAATGCTTCGGCTATAGCTGTGTTAGATATTATACCGTCAGTGAAGGACAGTTCTCTGACGGTATTATTTATACTAAACTTTGCTATACTGCAGTCTACAAATTATTTTCTTCAAATATTTATGCATATAAAAAATCACACCATTGATATTCAAAGCTCTGAAGGACTCGAATTTATTGATGTTACCGACAAGATTAATGAGACAATAACTCAACATGGCCTAAAAGACGGAGTGGTAAATATTCAAAGTCTCCATACGACTATGGCAGTGCTAATAAATGAGAATGAGCCTCTTTTAATCAAAGATATGAAAGCAATGCTTGAGCGTCTGGCACCAAGTACTACAGAGTATCATCACGATAATTTCGCCATTCGAACAGTGAACATGTGTGACGGTGAATGTGATAATGGTCACTCGCATTGTAAAGCAGTGCACCTATCTCCTGCACAATTGGTTAACATTGTTGATGGCAAATTACAACTAGGTACATGGCAACGTGTTTTTGCACTTGAGTTGGATCGTGCACGACCACGCAAACTCGCATTACAAATGATTGGTGTTTAGATTTTTCTATGGCAAAGCCCCCAAGCAACTCGGGGGCTTTTAGGATTGTTTTATAGCACACATGTTTTAGCACCTATGCAATACTAAGAGATATGCTTATTGAGGATACCTTTCAACCAATAGGTAATCTACGGCTTGAATATATCAATTAATCACAAGGTTACTTTTGAGAAGAGTGTTTTCTATTTTCAAGAAACCCTTAGCAACCAAATCTTTGCGTATAGCCTCTATGGTAAGACCACAACCTATTGAACTGTTTAAGATAAGCATGTTCAACATCCCAACAACTTCACCATTGGTATTGAAAACGGGTGCACCTGAGCTACCAAAGTAGCGAGCTATTTGGCACAAAAAGTGCTGACCTAAATATGGCGGTTCTTTGTCAATGAAACCGTCCTTCATTACGTAGCCGTAACTGTATGAAAAAGAAAGTAGTTTGTAGTTTACGGGATTACTAATCATGTGGACCAGGTCACCAATCTTTGCATTATCGTCAGCAAGCTTCAGTGGAGTGAGTCCATGGTTTTCATCCTTGATTTTTAATACAGCTAAATCAATATCAGGTGATCTGTATACGACTTCAAGATTTATTTTTTTGTCTTCAGCTTTTTTAGTGATTGCGTAATAGGTAACTTCACTGTTTTCTACTACGTGTTTAGCAGTAAGAAACAAGCCGTTTCCAACATAAAAACCTGTACCATGTCCAACTGAACTTTGAACTATTATGATTGAGTTTACGTGTGTGTCGTATGAGAATATAGGAATCTCAACTTTTTTACCTACACAACTTGACAATACAAATGAAAGTATAACAACAAAACATATCCTCATACTCAACCTCCGTTTAAAAAAGACTACGACTGCACTTACTGCAAGACAAACTACTTTTCAAACCAAAAGCATTACCACCTCCTTTTTACGTCTATTCAACTTTCAAAAAACAGTAATGCCATATTACAAATATGGGCTTCCATATTTCAATATAACATCAATCTGTACAAAAAATGGATAATGCACATTTGGGGTATGAAAAAGAATAGAAGAAGCTAATAAATAATCCTACATACTGTGATAGCTCAATGTACGCAAATGAAGCCCTCGACGTGTCGAGGGCTTCTGTATGGTTTACAACGTATTTCCACTGAAACGCTTACCATTTTCTGTACTTAGAAAAAGAGAGAGTGGGATGCATTCCTGTTTTAAAAAACCTTTGTTTGGCAAGACATTGAATGCAACCATTTCCACAACTGCACACACTGCTGAAGCAGTGGTCCAAGAAATAGCAGTACGTTCTTTATCTCCAATGGTCATCGGGTTGTATGTTTTTACGAACTCTTCTCGGAACAATTTCCCGTCTTTATCCCACCCTTCTGCAGACGTATGGATATATACCAAATCATCGCTTACAGGTGGTTTTGCATTTGTTAAGATTTTTCCAGCAAGCTCACGATCCTCGCACATCCGCAGTTCATGGAAAAAAATATTCATCTGCTCAAAGTGTCCTGGGTAACGAATAGACTTGTAATCCAGGTTTTCAACTTTACCATGAAATGTCTCACACATAGTACCAAGCCCACCAGAAGTGGTGCATGCCTCGAGAAGTGTACCTTCAATCATAAGCTGTTCCTTCCATTCCATGGGAGAAACAACTTTTCTCACACCATTTTCAATCACAGTACAATCATTGAGATATTCATTTACTACTCCCTCTGGAGACCAGTTAAACGAGTATCCGATTTTTCCATTTGGATTTCTGGGAAGTGCTCCAACTCGGAGCTTCAATGAACGTACTCGATCAAATTTTTTTATTAGAGATGCTCCTACTATGGCAATAAAACCTGGTGCCAAACCACACTGTGGTGCCATTACCGAATTGCATTTTTTGCTCATTTTGCGTATAGCTAACGTCGTAGCAACGTCCTCGGTCAAATCAAAATAGTGAACGTCAAGTTGGCACGCATATGCTGCAATTACGGAGTTAAAATGAAATGGCAAACAAGACACAACCGCATCAAACCTTTTTGCTAATAAATCTTTGACCTGGAATTCATTGCGTACATCAAGTTCAACTGCAATGAAATTTGAATCTTTTGATATATGTACATCTGCACCAACGACAGAAAAACCTGTCTCATGCAGTAACTCGGCAACCAAGTGACCTACCTTGCCCATACCCAACACCAAAATAGATTTAATTTGCTCTCCCGATTTCTTCATACAGCCCTCCCTTCATCAGATTGAGTATTTCTATTACGCTCTACATATTTTTTCCAAAGAACGAATTACATATGTTTAAAGTACAATATTTTAATAATTAGTCAAGCAGTGCGAAATGGTTCAATAGCTTGGAAACACCCACCATGTAAAATAGTGTTATGTATAATAGTTTTAGAGTTTGTTCTTACATATATAGTGCTTTGTTCAGCTAAAACTGAACTTTTCATTGGGTGATATGTTGTCGATAATGAGCAAAGGCTCTAGAGGAGCGTGGAAAGGCATGTATGACATACTGGACTACGGGTCCTGATCAACTCAATAGCACACAAACAAACTGGCCTGTGAAATGAGCACAAGCCGGTTTTTTTATTTAGACACTATTAACAAAATTCTCTTAATGCACAGGGCGCGATTGCGGTCTGCTACACACATGCTTATATTGAGTAATACTAATTATAATATACATCCTTCATGTCAAAAAAAATTATCATATTTTTAGTTTGCGTTGTGCTTGTTCTATTTTTTGTTTTCTGGTTATTGTTCTCAACGCAAAATACTGGTGAGACTTTTCTTTCTTGGAATGCATCAGAAGGAGATATAGGAGGGTATCGAGTATATTATGGTACGAGTCCACGCACTGATTCCTGCCCACAAGGTGGCTATACTGAAAATGTAGATGTTGGGAACAATACACAGTACACGCTCACTGGCTTAGAAAATAACACTACATATTATTTTTCGGTTACTTCATATAACTCAGGGAAGATTGAAAGTTGTTTCTCAGAAGAGGTAAGTAAAGAGATTTCAATAGGATTTAAAGATAGAGTTGAAAATATTATTACTAAATACTAGTAATTTTACTACTTCTATATTCTTTTCTTCTCTCTCTTTTGCACTTCATTCTCTCCAAGACCAAAGTAATGTCCAAATTCGTGCCAGATTGTTTCGGTCACAATACGTTGTATCTCTTCTAGGTTATTTCCAGCTTCAATAAGTATTGGTAGCTTATATAGTGTAATGGTATCAGGTAACGTCTCTCCAACACCGTACCAGTCTCCACGCTCGCTTAGTGGTATACCATGATAGAGACCTAATAGTGTTTCACTTTCCTCAAGCCCTTCATCACGTCGCACTTTTTCACTCGGCTCGTCTTCAAGCAATATTGCTACGTTTGTAATTTTATCACGGAATTTATGTGGTAATGCGCGGACACCTTTTTCTACCACCTCATCCCAATTAATTTCCATACATAAACTGTACCATGCTATGCAATATGGTACATGCGTTAGAAAACATATGTTCATCTAGGCTACAGCTTTTTTTTTGTTAAAATACATCTATATGAAAAGAAACAAAATTGCCAGTGGTACGGTGCATAAATTACCTGATGATTTACGAAAAGTATTGACTGCTGATAAAGTGGCACTAGAAGCTTGGGAAGATATAACCCCACTCGCACGCAATGAATGGATTTGCTGGATTGAGTCGGTTAAGAAACTGGAAACAAGAAAGCTTCATGTAGAGCGGACGCGTACCGATTTGAAAAAAGGGAAACGTCGCCCTTGCTGTTGGATTGGATGTATTCATCGCGTAATCTAATCAATACCTTGGACGCAGTTGTCTAATAATTGCACTGGTGCCTTGAGACCAATCCCCATATGGAGTCGTCTCTCGTTGTAGTACGGCA
>LCCS01000030.1 GCA_000998045.1 Parcubacteria group bacterium GW2011_GWD2_42_14 | reverse complement strand
TGCCGTACTACAACGAGAGACGACTCCATATGGGGATTGGTCTCAAGGCACCAGTGCAATTATTAGACAACTGCGTCCAAGGTATTGATTAGATTACGGGTACCTTGACTCAAGCAGGTTCTCGTGCCCGTTGGGTATACTGGAAGAATTCTACTCGCGAGCAATAATAAGTAAGATCTTAACATAATGAGTGTCAGGTTCTCTTTGAGCGAAATACTTTTTGACAGGATCTCGTTTAAGCATATTGTTAGAAAATGAATAAAACATCATGTTTTCTAATTATTGTAGCAATGCTTTTTGTTACTGGTAATATTGCACATGCAGGTTTATTTTCTGACAATTTCAATGACGGAACGACTGACGGTTGGTGGCTTGGGTATTCGCAACACACACCATGGATTGATGGAAATTGGAGAGTACAAAATGGTGAACTGGTTCAGGACGAGCCAGGCGATAACTTTATAGGTTTAGTCGAAGGTATATTGATTTCGAGCCAAACCATACAAATAGATATTAAGCTCAATGAACCCTCAGGGTATGGTGGAGTGACTATTTGGTTTCAAGGTAGCGACAATTGGGTGAATATTCTTGTTTATCCGGCTGTTGGTGAGACATGGGTTCAGGAGAGGATTAATGGAACTGACCAGCTTTTTAGATATAGCTCTGGTTCCATTCAAAATAATAACTTTTTTACCCTAAAAGCCGACGTTGATAGTGATGATGGAGAAATTGATGTTTTTCTAGATGGAGTGAAAATCTTTACTCACCATGTAGTGAGCACAAATCGAGTAGGTCAGTCTGGTTTACATAACGGCAACGCCGGAGGGCACTTTGATAATTTCCTCATCTCTGATTCAATTCCCAAACCATTAAATAATGTCAATCAATGCAAGCAGGGCGGTTGGCAGAAATTTCAGTTTAAGAATCAGGGTCAATGTATTAAATCCTTAATTCGATAAGTTCATCTTCAAACTACTATTCAATTAACTCTTTAAGCGTTGAATTGATGGTAATCTAGGATTAGCAGTCTCCATTTACAGTAGAAAAAGGGAAGTTATAAAGACCAGTGAGTGTAGCTCAAGGTGCTTTTTGTTCTATTTCTGCATTAGAACTTCCAACCACTTCTTTCCTTTCAATCCAACGATTTTATTTTTTACAATCGTGAACCCTTGGGCCATTTCTTTAATATCATCATCAGAATATAGGTAGAATGTTCGAGTGCCAAACTCATCAGTCTTCGTGCTTTCCATATATTCCTCAGCATATTTCACTGAAAGACGAAAAGCTCCGCCTTTATTGAGTGAAGCTAGTATTGTATGGAAAATTTTTTGTAAACTTTGCTTTGGAATGTGAATAAGTGATGCAAAAGCGAAAACTAAATCAAGTTCAGTTGGTAATGTATACTCTTCAATATCAGCAACCAGAAATTGTCCGTTAGGAACTTTTTGTTTTGCAAGTTCTACCAATTTCTCTGACGCATCCACACCAAGATAATTGTAGGTATGCTTCAAGATTTCTTGAGCATCTCTCCCGTTACCACAACCTATTTCTAGAACCCTCGGGCTATCTTTTTGAATAAGTGCAAAAGTCTCATTGATGTCACTTACTCTTGTGCCTGAACTATCAAACTTATCAGCCCAAGATTGGGCCCGGTCATTATAGGTAGTAATTGTTTGAGTTTTATTATCCATAGCTAGATTATTATTAATGAGGTCCGACCTCATTAATTTTAATGGGGTTGTTTAAGGTCGAGTAAAGTTGCAGGATCAACACCGTCAGGAAAGGTTTTGTAGTTCATTGCCTGCACTAAACTCTTTTCATATGCACTCATCCCACCAAACAAATCGAGCATACTGGTTCGACTTGTCACTGAAGGAAAACCGCGCAGACCAACATAATCAGGAAGGCTACTCCATTTATACTCTTTGAGAAATTGTATTCTCTGGTTTTGATCACTACTCTCTTCACAAAGTGACAGGGGATTAAGGTGAATGTACTGTAATACATATCGAAGCTGGGTATCACTTGCCACATGTACAGCTTTAAATTTTCCTTGAAACAGTGCACCTGATCGCGTGTTCTTATCATTGAAAAACATTGTATAGCCGGTACCTAACTTCTGCATGAATTTTGAAATGCCACCTTCTTCATTTTGTTGAAGAAGTAAATGGAAATGATTAGGCATAAGGGTAAAGGCTAGTATACGAACAAGCTGTACACGCTTCCCAGAAGGAATAGATTCAGAGCTATTCGAAAGACGATACGAAAGGTTTAGCACCTTCTGCTCATCGTTAAACTCATACAAATGATGTATAAACCGATTATGGTCACCGGCATCTTGAAATACGTTTCGTTTCTCGACACCGCGATTGTATACATGGTAAATCTCATCATTCTCAAAACTTGGATTTCGCATAACCCCAGTATACTATTAATGAGGTCCGACCTCATTAATATAGCTTGGGGATTGATGTTTTGGTGAATTATTATTGAGGTCGGACCTCATTAATTTAAAGCCTTAGGTAGAGGAGGGGAAAATACTAGTACTGGTTACGTAATTAGTACTAGTATTTTTGTGTTCTCAACCAGTTAGCAGGTGGGTGGGATTTGGGATATAGTTAGGTAATAATGTCCGACATAAGCTTATCAGAACGTGATATCTGCACAAAATATATAAACCCAGCGGTGATAAATGCAGGATGGGATTTACAAACTCAAATCAGAGAAGAAGTCACATTTACTGCCGGACGCATAAATATACACGGTAAGACTGTTAGCCGAGGAGAAAAAAACGCGCTGACTATATTCTCTATTATAAAAACAATCTTCCTCTTGCAGTTATTGAAGCAAAAGACGCCAATCATTCTGCAAGTGATGGAATGCAACAAGCACTTTCCTACGCTGAATCACTCGACATCCCGTTTGTATATAGTTCAAACGGAGAATCTTTTTTTGAACACGACAACTTCACAGGACAAGAAAGGGAAATTTCCCTTGAAAACTTCCCATCCCCAGAAGCCCTTTTTGGGCGATATACACAAGGAAAAAACTTATCTGATGACGTAAAGGAAACAATTTTACAGGAATACTTTACAGACCCCTCTGGAAAAGAACCTCGCTACTTTCAAAGAGTTGCGATCAACCGGGTCGTTGAAGCTGTAGCAAAAGGTCAACAAAGAATTCTTCTTGTGATGGCAACAGGTACAGGCAAGACGTACACAGCGTTTCAAATTATTTGGCGCCTCTGGAAGTCAAAGAAGAAAAAGCGAATCCTCTTTCTGGTTGACCGTACCGCACTTGCAGATCAAACGCTTGTAGGAGACTTTCGACACTTTGGCAACGCTATTACAAAAATAGAAGGTCCGAATGTTGATCCTGCATATGAAATCTACATTGCTTTATATCAGGGGCTAATAGGGGGCAACGAAGGTGAAAAATTCAAACAGTTTTCTCCAGACTTCTTTGATCTGGTAATTATAGACGAATGTCATCGGGGTGCTGCACGAGAAGATGCACTGTGGCGCTCGATCCTTGAGTATTATTCTAGTGCAACACAAATAGGTCTCACTGCCACCCCAAAGGTTGCGGAAGATGCAGACAATTTTGAATATTTTAGAACCCCTATCTACACCTATTCACTCAAACAGGGCATTGACGATGGATATTTGGCACCATACAAAGTAATACGTTACCGTTTCAACAACGACGAATGGCGACCCCCACAAGGATTTGTCGATATACATGGTGAACCAGTACCGGATGAAATATATACCGAGAGCATGTTTGACCGCTCTATCATTATCGAGGACCGGAACCGTGCGGTTGCAAAATGCATTGCAAATTTTATGCGTGAGACAGACGTATACCAAAAAGTGATTGTCTTTTGTGTTGACATTGCACACGCAGACAGAATGCGCCGTTTCCTTATAGACCAGTTTCCTGATCTGGTACAAGAAAATAGCAGATATGTGGTGAAAATCACTGGAGATGATGTGTACGGCAAGCTGGAGATTGAAAACTTCACAAATCCTGAATCTAAATATCCGGTCATTGCTACAACATCAAAACTTCTCTCAACAGGCGTGGATACACAGACAGTAAAACTTGTCGTGCTAGATGCCCCAATGAATTCTATGACCGAATTCAAGCAGATCATTGGACGTGGCACACGAGTAAACGAGCAGTACGGCAAATACTATTTCACCATAATGGATTTTCGTAATGTGACTCGCCTTTTTGCCGACCCTATCTTTGATGACGATCCTATGAAAACATATGAAGTGGAGGGGAGCGAACCTCTTCCTATAAAAGATATTATTGAACAAGATACAATTCCCGAAGAAGAGCTTGTTTCAAAAAGTCCGCAGGAAGAGATACTTATCGACGGCACAGAGGTAGGTCAAAAACCAAAAAAGATATATATCAAAGAAGGCGTGAGTTTCAATCCGATCCAGAAGATCGTCCAGTACATAGACCAAAGACAGGCAAACTTATCACCGTTTCTCTTGAGGATTTCAGTAAACAAACTATTACAGGACTCTATTCAACTCTCGAAGACTTCCTCAACCGTTGGCAAGCTACAGAAAGAAAGGACATAATTATACGGGAGCTACGAGAGCGAGGTATCATTTTTGAAGAATTGCAGAAAGAGGTGGGGCAAGAAGTTGATGTGTTTGACCTCATTCTCCATATTGCCTACGGCAAAAAACCACTTACACGTAACGAGCGCTTGAAGAATGTAAAACAAAGTAGCTACTTTGATAAGTATGAAGGTAAGGCACGTGAAATTATTAATCACCTTTTGGAAAGATATGCCGAACACGGTATCACTGCCATTGATAACATTGGGGGCTTAAAGTTTACACCGTTTGATCAATATGGCACCCCTGTTCAGATTGTTGATGGAATTTTTGGAGGAAGAGAGTCCTATTTGCAAGCCATTCGAGAAATTGAACGACAATTGTATGAGGTCAATATTTAGCGTATGAGTGAAATTCAGAATGTAATAAAAGACATCCAAAATATCATGCGCAAAGATGCCGGTGTCGATGGCGATGCACAACGACTCTCTCAACTTGTCTGGATGCTTTATCTAAAGATTTTTGACGACCAGGAAAGGGCACTCGAATATGATGATCCAACTTACCGATCTCAATTACCAGAAGAATTCAGGTGGAGAAATTGGGCGGCTAATCCAGAAGGAATAACTGGGGAGGAACTCTCGGAGTTTATTGATACGGAACTCTTTCCTGCACTTAAAAAATTATCCGTACGTGGTCACAAAGAATCGAGTACCATCATCCGCAGTGTATTTGCTGATACCTACAATTACATGAGGAATGGCACATTGATAAGACAGGTCATAAATAAGATTAATGAGATTAACTTCAACAAACAGGCTGATCGGCATGAGTTTGGCGATATGTATGAAAAGCTTTTAAAAGATTTGCAGGGTGCCGGAAACGCAGGAGAGTTTTATACACCTCGCCCACTCACTAAGTTTATTGTAGATGTCGTTGCTCCTCAGCTTGGAGAGTCAGTCCTCGATCCGGCTTGCGGTACAGGTGGTTTCCTTGTAAACACACTTGAGTATGTACGTGAAAATGCTCCGGTAAAAACCCAAGAGGATGAAGGTCTATTACAAAGCTCTATCCGCGGAATTGAGCTAAAACCACTACCCTACATTCTCGCAACTACAAACCTCATTTTACACAACGTTGAGAATCCTTCGATGCTCCGACGTGATGATATGTTGGCATCAAAAGCACTCACTGAGTATGGACCAAAAGACAGGGTAGACGTGATTATTGCCAATCCTCCCTTTGGTGGTGTGGTGGCTGACGGCACACAAGCCAACTTCCCGAGCCAGTTTCGTACCAAAGACACAGCGCTTCTCTTTCTTGTACTTTTTGTACATCTTTTGAAAGACGCCGGGCGAGCGGGAATTGTTTTGCCAGACGGCGTGCTTTTTGGCGAGAATACTTCAGGCACGATCAAAAAGCACCTTCTTGAAACATGCAACGTGCACACGATCGTGCGCCTCCCACAGGGAGTGTTTAATCCATACGCAGGCGTAAATACCAATCTTGTTTTCTTTACCAAAGGTGAACCGACCAAAGAAATTTGGTACTACCACATGCAACTACCTGAGGGTATGAAGCAATACACGAAAGGTAAACCAATCAAACATCATGAGTTTGAACCTGTGCGTAAGTGGTGGAACAAACGCAAGGAGAATGAGTTTGCTCATAAAGTTTCAATAGAGCAAATTCAAGAACGAAACTACAACTTAGACTTTAAGAACCCAAACGGAGGTGAGCAAGTCGAGCAGTTGAGTTCAAAGGAGTTGAAAGAGATAATTTTGAAAACTGAAAAAGCAGTCATCGAGCTGCTGAAATCGATATGAAAACTATACAAGTTATAATTACCGAGAAAGACAAGGGAGTCAAGAGTCTGTCTCTGTTTAACTTGCGTGATGAGTTAGTTAATTTTTTATATCGAGATACTATTGCACTTTCAACAAAGTCTGACTTGCAGTTTTATCTTTTACTTTTTTTTCTTTCACTAAAAAGCGGGAATCAAACCTTAGCTGAATCTATTCTCGATGAAGCTATACCACAATTTAAAAAATTAAATGAGACACTTTCCCATAAAAAAGGATACCTTAAAGCTGGTGAGTATTCAAAAAAAGTTGAAGAACATGGACTGACTGAAGTGTTCAAAAACGACATATTCTTTCTACTTATTGAGGCAATTCTTAATAAGGATGAAATTGATAACAAATACCACATTTTTTTTGATAATAACCATGAAATCGGTACTGTATTCAAAAGTGTCTGTAGCAAATACTACCAAGAACTCTTCGAGTATTTGAGTATTTTCAGTGCTTATCGTATTCAAGATGATCGTGAAGATGAATATGGAAATACTCACGATTTAAGCAAAAGTGTGTATCGAATGGTGCGAATGAGAAATGCTCGTGCTTTAAATCTGAACTTACAAAGGTATACAGAGGTAAAAATTATAACAAGTCAGTCTCCGATTGATCTTACATTCCTTCAATACGTAGATATTCAAATAATTTTTGATATCTGGGATAGGTTGCAAGTGGTTGAATACACAAAGACTGCATGGAGAGGAGCTAATAATTCTCCAATTATTTCAGGTGCAGTCGCTGGTACAGTAGGAGGGATTGTAAGTGGAGTGGTGCTCAAATACTTTGATTGGAAGAAAGTTGATGGAAGATCGAATAAGATAGAAAAAGATAAAAATAACTTTGCTTTCCAAAAAGCAAAAAATGATAGTGAGACTGCATTAGAACCTCTCACCATTCGACTAGTCGAGTCTGTTTTGGACGCCAACAAACACTTGGGCGAAGAGATTGATCGCCTCAAACAGCTCCACCGTGATCAAATCCAACGCCAACTAGCGATACAAAATAAAGAGGAAATAAAAAAGCTTGAGAAGCGCATTCGTGAACTGGAAAATTTATCTATTTCGACGGAACTACTGAAAAAAGATAAAGAATAGTATGAGGGATTGGCCAACAAAAACACTTGGAAAGTTTAATTTTTCAGATATAAAGAGTCGCATTTTTACAGCACTAGATATGTTGTATAAAAATGACGCTTTCCTACTTAACAACACTGTTCACGAGAGAAGCATTTCACATAAGTTTGCTGAATATTTACAGCAGCAATTTGAAGGTTGGCATGTTGACTGTGAGTATAATTTACATGGAATAAATACTAAAAAACTTCCTCGAGAATGTAATGGAAAGAATAAAGAATATGTGTATCCAGACATTGTGATTCATCACCGAAACACCAATGATAATTTGCTGGTAATTGAAATAAAACCAAAAACAAGCAAAGAAGTTAATGAGTGCGATAATGTCAAATTAGTTGAGTTCACTCGCTTAGACGGAGAATACGCCTATCATCTAGGTCTTTTTGTTGGTTTTAATGGTTTAAATCAACCGAAAATTACCTGGTATAAAAACGCTAAAATTAAAAATGAAAACTAACTACCAAATAAAAAAACTTGATGACGTTTGTGAAATAATTATGGGTCAATCCCCAGCTTCTTCAACTTACAATGAAAAAGGAGAGGGGTTGCCTTTTTATCAAGGAAAAAAAGACTATGGTAAAAAATATCCAACGCCACGAGTCTGGTGCTCACTTCCAATAAAGATTGTTGAAGACGCCGATATCTTAATCTCCGTACGTGCTCCTGTTGGCGCATTAAATATTTCAAAAGAAAAATCTTGCATTGGTCGCGGCTTAGCGGGTTTACGAGCAAAAGAAGGTCTTGACCAAAAATATTTATGGTATTTTTTAAAATTGAGGAAAAAAAATATTGCTGATCTTGGTACAGGTAGTACATTTACAGCAATTTCTAAAAAACATTTAGAAAATCTTGAAATTCCACTTCCATCCCTTGCTGAACAAAAGAAAATTGTGGCAAGGATTGAAAAGGTTTTTGCGAAGATTGACGAGGCAACCCACTTGCGCGTCGAGGCACAAAAAGCCATCGCCAAACTCCTCCCCGCAACCCTCCATGAAATTTTTGAAGAAGGGAGGGGGGGAAGGTGGAATGAAATTTCTCTAGGTGACGTTGTAAATAAATTTCAGTATGGAAGTTCGAAAAAGTCATTAAATTCTGGCAAAATCCCATGTCTAAGAATGGGAAATTTGCAAAATGGGGAAATTGATTGGACTAATTTAAAATATGCACCTGTAAACGAAGAAATTGAAAAATTTCTACTCAAGGATGGTGATGTGCTTTTTAACCGTACAAATAGTCCAGATTTAGTAGGGAAGACTTCTATTTTTCGAGGGACAAGTAAAGCTGTTTTTGCAGGGTATTTGATACGGATTGATTATGATAAAGAAAAGATAATAGGATCCTTTTTGAATTACGTTTTAAATTCAGTTTATGCAAAAGAGTTTTGTAGAAATATTAAGACTGACGGTGTTAGTCAGTCAAATATAAATGCACAAAAGCTAGCAACTTTTACTTTACTTCTTCCACCCCTCTCCGAACAAAAAAAGATTGTCGCGCGACTTGACACACTTTCCGCCAAAGTCCGCATACTTCAAGAAGCCCAATCCGTCCAACTCGCCGACCTCAAAGCCCTCAAACAATCCATCCTCCACGAAGCGTTTAATCCTTCTGAATAATCATGATCAATTTATTTAGGCAGAGAATTGAGGAAATAAAAAAATTTGCGAAGAAGCAGAAAATTATTTTTTTCAGTTTTTTGGTTGTTTTTGTTGGTATTAACATTCTAAGTCAATTTTTTCCAACATTTCCTTTTATCTTTTTCTTCGTTGTTTTTAGTGTTTTACTTGCTCTACTCTGGTTTCTTGCTGGAAAGGTTGTATTTGATTCTCTTGTGGAAATAGCAGGGACTGCGGGTGTAATAGTATCCGTTATTATTTTTCTTACAACCTCTTATTGCAACTTACCTAACGAGGTTCGTACTGCCGACACATCACTCGTTTTCTTGTTTTCTTTTGGCTCAATTTATTCCTTATTTTTATTTTATAAAGCATTCAACAAGAATCTTGATAAAATGTTTGACGAGCTCAAAACTGTTTCAGACAAAAAAACTCCTTGGTGGATACTTGTATTATTTATTATTCTCTTAATTCTTTTGCTCTGGCAATTTTACTTAGTTATTGACCCGATTATTAAAAATCTCTGTATATATAAATGAGAGTATTAGTAGCAGGTTTTTAAAACTAAATATCTGCCTTTAAAAAAATTAACAAGTAACTAGTATGCAAATCGATCAGCAAAAAGTACGGTCTTGGGTACAGATTTTCCTTAAACACGTCGCAGAAGTCGGTGACGCATACCATGTACAAGATGAGGAAGGTTACAAATTTGAAACTGTTGAACATTTTCAAAAAAACTTTGACCTGGAGGCTACTGACTTGGTAAACATGCTTGATCAGTCAATTTTAAATAATAATTTAGTTGTTGGGAGTATGTATTTTCCAAAGAAAATGCTACTTATTTTTGCTGAGTCAAAACCTGATGAAGTTAGAGAAGCTTTGAGAACACTCTTTGATGAATCAATACATGTGAAGGACCGTCTCACTTCTGTAGAAACATTATTTGATACTTTAATGCATGAACGAAATAATAAACTTAACGAAACTTCGAATAGCTATATTTCACTTCGTTTTTTAAGCTTACTCCTTGGGCTTCGCTTCCCAGAAAAATACAATCCAATGAAGCCAAGTGAATGGCGTGTTTTTGCAAAATACTTAGACGAATCATTTACTCAGCCAAAACGGCTTACTGCTGGAGAGCAATATGAGCTTTACCAACCATTTATAGAAACTCTACGTGAACATATTGTGGCAAACAAAGTTGTTCAAGAACTTAAGAAAAAGCTTACCGCAAAACTCTCCTTTGATGATAGCGAGTCACGCTGGATGACACAAAATATAATTTATGTAGGTGCTCGAGCATACGCAAAACAAGTGGCTGAATCAACGGAAGTGATTTCAGAAGAGGCACCTGAAAGACTTGGTGATGAAATAGTTTTTGATGAAAAAGAACTCGATACTGGTTTCTTTGCTTATGAGAAGCATTTGGAAGAGTACATAGTTAAAAATTGGAATAGAATAAATTTTGGAGAAGAACTCCGTATATACATTGACGAAGGTGGATCTGAAGGACAACAGTACACTACTGATGTCGGTATCATTGACATTCTTGCGCTTGATAAAGATGACAACTTCGTTGTTATTGAACTCAAGCGAGCAGAATCTGGGTACAAAGTTGTTGGGCAAGTCCTTAACTACATGGGATGGGTGAGCGAAAAACTTGCAGATGGGCAAGGCAAAAAAGTACGTGGAATGATAGTTGTTGGTAAGTCAGACAAGACATTAAAAGCTGCACTTAGTCAGGTAAGAGATAAAGTTACATTAAAAGAATACCGCGCACATGTTGATATTATTGACCCTCTTTAAAAGCATAAATAGGAGAGGAGTCGTCCGATTTCTTGAATTAGCACTCTAATTGCAACACTTACCTCTTCATAAATACTTGTCTCGGGCTTTTGAATTTGAGACGTTTACGAGGTCGGTCATTTAGACGTT
>LCCS01000029.1 GCA_000998045.1 Parcubacteria group bacterium GW2011_GWD2_42_14 | reverse complement strand
GTTCCTATGAGGTTGCACTTGAACAAGGTATTATTACAAAAGTTCCAAGAATCTCATTATTAAAAGTAGTTGCATTTCGGTAGAGAATTTACCTTACGTGATAATTGACATATCCTTAAAATATGTTTATATCCTATGAGGACTTTTCCGAATCAATCTTTCACTTTTAGGGGGTGTACGAATGAGGAACAAAATTGGAATCTTTCTTTTGAAGCTTGCGGTGACATTACTGTTGATTTTCGTTTTATATCTTTTGTATTTGAACAGTGGGTACGAAATTGTAAAAAGAGAACCGCCACATGTCATTATGCTACCCACTGGACAGAAGTTGGTTGCTCTTGAACTTGAGCAAAATGAAGTGGGTATCAAACCGATTACTCGTAAGTTGAAAACGGACGAAGAACCTACACAGGTAAAAATCAGCCTTTCCAAGTACAACGGCTCACCAGAGCGAAGATATGTTTTCATTGAAAGGAACAAGTAGTACCTGAATAAATAGTACCTATAGCTAGCAACTAAATCGACGCCGACGATTGTATACAATCGTCGGCGTTATCTTTTGCGCACCTAACGGTGTCTATAATAACGTTGAGGTGCTGGCCTGTAGTAGTGCCTTCGTGGTGGTGGCGACCAGTGACGGTGGGAGCTTATAAGTGCCCCTGTAACAACTCCAGCGGTAACTCCTACCGCAACTGCAGTATTGTGGTATGCAGCCTGTTCTTGCATCTCTGGACTCGCTCCTGGGGGTACATACATACACCCCGAAACAACAAAAAACAAGCACACAATTGGAAGAAAACTTTTGTAGTTTTTCATGACACGTCTCCTTTGAGAAAATATTCTTATAGGTATTCTGTTTATATTATACATGTTAAATCATATTTTGTCAAAACGGAAAATGTAAGGCCCCTTGACATACTCGAAATAAACTATATTTTGTAATAAGACCTTGAAATTGTCTTTTGGTGTGTTGTTGTGTGAAAACCGTACTCAAAATCATGGGGTGGAATATGAATACTTTTGAGCAAAGAGTAGAATCATCCAAAACACAAGGAGAAAGATGGGAGCTTTATCAACAGGCAGTAACAGAACAAGAGAAGGAGTTCATTTTACGAAAAATCCTTGCCAACGCGAGAAATATCGGTGAAGTTGCAAAAGTGCATAAATACGCTCCAGCGCATAGCGCACTTGAAGCAGAAGCTATTAATCTGCTCGGTGGCGCGCAAGGGCTTATTCCTGCAATGTAACCTCCTACAGTGTTACCCACGAGACGACCCCCCATGCTTGCATGGGGGGTTCATTTTTTTTATAAATTGCTGTATTGTAATTTCCAGAAAAGCTATGTAGCTTAAAAATAAATTGAGACTACGTAAATTCAGACTAAAACTCAAGAATGAGGTTATTGATGACACAAACAGCACAAGCGAATGCACCATTTGCAGAGTTAATCGGATTGAAAAAGAAATATTCCTCGAAGGAAGATATCAAAAAGCGAAACGACGATATCAACCGCGCACAACGTGCAATGGAACTTGGCCTCCCTTTGGGGTCTACATGGGCAGATATAAGTGCTGCTTATGCGAAGTACGAAAGTACGCCTGACATAAAACAGCTCGTAAAGCGTAATGGTGTCTGGGTGCACCCTCTATCCGATGAGACCATTACCGGCGCACTGATCACGGAAGATTTCACGGTATTACGTGCCACTGATATGTTTGCTCACCCAGACGGTACGTGGAAGAAGTGCGGTATCAATGGGCTCAAATACAGGAACTTTTCAAGGGTTCCTTGGATTCGCCCATTGTAATAAGTAAGCTTCTCAGCAATATTCTTGACCTGCCATTTTGGCAGGTCTTGTTGTATTACGTCAAAAAACTTGTATGGGCTTGCCCCGTTAGAGGCCCTAGAGTTTTAGGCAACTGCTTAGCAACTTGCCTCTAACGGGGCGGCTTGCAATTTAAAATATTTGCTATATTTTGCACTTAGAAAGCACCTAAAAACCTTTGCAAAGGAGTAGCTTATGCAAACAGAAATGATGAAATATATTGCAGACACATTCTCCAAAAAACATTCTGGAGAGGATGACCGAAAAAGACTTCTTAGGGACCTCAAACACAATCCTGAATTTGTCGTTGAGGTTGTTAGGAATGACGTACCATCATTAATCGAGGAATGGTCCAGAGAATTTGGGAAAGCAATACATATAACCAATGACGGAGACACTCCAGACGCGTTTATCGCTCTTGCGAGACGAGTGGTTGAATATCTTTGTACCTACCTACAGGAGGAACTTTCAGGAGTTTCAGAGTAGAGGCAATGATGAATATTAGAAAATGCATTGGTGTTATAACTTGCTTTTGTATTTTAGGTGTTGTAGTACTAGGTGCTATTGCACTAGGTGTACTACTGGGTTCAGTTTTTGAGGAGAAGTATAGTTATTCTTAAACCGCGCAGACCTTTTTGGCTTGCGCGGTTTACTACATATCAAGAAAATTAGATTGAGCGTTTATGTATTTCGTTAATTTTAACTTTGTATATTTCAGAGAGCGCAACCAAAAAGCCAAGCAGGAGCGGGCCGAGAAGAAAACCAGAAATGCCAAACATAGCTAAGCCCCCAAGTACTGAGAGTAAGACAAAAAGGGGATGTATCTTTGATCTCCCACCAATAAGCCTTGGTCCCAACACATTATCAAGCAAACCGACAACAAGTATTCCCCACGCGGTAAGTCCTACACCAGCAGCAACTGAACCCGTAGCGAACAAGTAAATAATTGCTGGAAGTAAAATAATTCCCGTACCAAGCGTAGGCACCAAGGCACTCACTGCGGCAAGTGAACCCCACAGTACAGGATTAGGAACACCGAATATAAGGAAACCAAGCCCAGTCAGAAGTCCCTGTATCGTGGCTACGACGAGCGTACCTCGAATGAGCGAATGGGCAACCGTGTTCAGTTTTTTAAATATCGCATCGTCCTCAGAATCTTGTAATGGTGAAAGCATCACAATTTCTTGCAGGAATCTTTTGCCATCTTTAATAAAATAAAACAAAGCAATGAGAGCAATGAAAAATCTAAAAACAAGCCCTGTTGTACTTGTGATAATTCCTCCCAGATTCTGTCCAAATTTTTGAAAAGAACCTAATAGTAATTCAGTAATATTTACTGAACCTAGCATAGGCAAAACTTCCACAAGCTTCGCTTGTAGAATTACCAAGATACTAGGGAGCTGTGTTAATGATTGCGTCGTGAGCTGTTGAGTCAAAGTTCGAACCTCATCAAGGAGTAAAAAGAATATTCCAATTGCTGGAAGAATGATAGCAAGCGTCACAATAAAAGTCACAAGAAGTGCTGCAAGATTTTCATTTCTTATACGTAGATGTACCTTGGAATAAAAAGGCGCCACAAGTGAAGCCAATACCACAGCAAGAGCAAGAGAACCCAAAAATGGGTAGAACAAAAAACCAACAAGTACTAGGGTAATGAGTAGAAGTGCAGTAAAAAAGTATGCTTCAAGTTTTGCATCTGACATAGGTATATTGTCGCATGCTTAAGCTCCCTCAACAACCAGTTCGATGTAGAATAAAACCTAGACAAATGGCGCATTTCTTTGTTGCGCCACACAAAATACTACTCACCGTATTATTCATACGCTTCATAGTATTTTGTTTGCGCGCCTCGAACTGCACCACTTGTGCAGGTTTTATAGGAGCTAGAAGCAAGTAACTATTATTTGATACTCTTCTTGATTGCACTCCAGTGGCGCTTAAGTTCTTTGTTTAATTTAGCTGACTCTTCCTCTCCTACCGTCTTGAGCTTGCCATACTTTGCGGTTATCTTGTCGACAACTTCATTGTACTGTTCCTCAGTAAGATCCTTTTTCTTTTCAAATTGCTCGAGTATTTCACCCTTCGCTTTAATTGTCCAAGCTTTAATTTTCTTGCGATTCTCATTACCTTTCGCTCCATATAGGTAAAATCCCGCTGCCGCTGCCCCAACAAGCGTAGCTGCCAACGCGAGCTTTGAACCACCCTCTTTTTTTTCAGTACCTTCTGTTTTTTTTGTTGCCATGTTTTTTTGATTACTTTTATAAATTTCTTTTATTTTTTTACAGTCTTTTTTCTCTTTTTACTATTTTCCTTCTCTTCAACAAAAGCTTCGAAAAGTCCTGACACTGCACGTACGATTCCCGCACCCGCTACCATTTTGGTATAGTTTTTCGCTGTTGTGATTCCCTCTCGTACCTCATGTATACCCTCCTTTACATCTTTCTTCATTTCAGCAAAGTCTTCAGAAATTTCTACTACCTCTTTTTGTACCGTAGATACAATCCTGTTAACATTTCTTACAATCTTGACGACATAGTAAAGCACTATTGCCCACAGCACTCCTAGCAATACAACAACCGTTGTTGTTACGAAAAAAAATAAATCCATCTTAAAAAAAGCTGCGCTTTCCATATGCTATGAAGTATACAGCCTGACGCTTTTTGACGCAAAATTTTTGGATTTTAGGTCCACTTGATAGGATTTACACAAACAGTGCAATTCGAGGCGCCCCGAACAAAATTGAGCGAGTTGTATGAACAATAACTACGAGAGATATTTTGTGAAGGGCAACAAAGAAGTGCGACCAAATTTTCAAGGAGTGCAACGACTACCTGTGCGTGCACATGATTCTTGTGCCCTTGGGGTATGAAAATGGAAATACTCTTGTGGTGCGACTGAAGGAAGTTAGAAAAATGAAGTACTCCTGTGGTGTGTGTTTGTGTAAGTCCTATATGATATAGTTTCTCTATGTTCACCAAACACAACATCCTGCTATTTTTTGGAACACTGTTGGCGCTCTCTTTGTTTTTTTTCTTTTTTATTTCTCCTATCCCCGCACCTTGGGTTCCGAGTGGCAGGCTCATTTTGGCAGTTCGAGCAGTTCCTAGCCCATCTGCTGATTTTACACTGTTGTTAGGTATTGATAACATCGAGCTCTACAAGGCGGGCGGCGGAACTGAGAAGGTAACCGTGCGAACGCGACGTGTTACTCTAGAACCTGGAAGTGATGCTCTGGCATTAGTTCTTGATGCATCAGTTCCCCCAGGAAACTACTCTGGATTTGGTTTCTTGCTTACCAGTCCTGAGCTTCGTAACTCATGGCAAGAAGAAGAAGCCCCCACCTACATGTCACTCGTTGGGGATACGGTACGTATGAACAGTCCATTCCATATTGAAAAAGATGTCACCTCAGCAATCGTACTTGCTTTTGAAACACTTACCGCTATTCATGAAAAAGATGGCGTTAAGCTCTACTTGCCTGTTATACAAACTGAAACCCGTTTCAATGCCACCCCATCTCTTGAAGACGAATCTGCGATACATATACAAGGTGGGAGTATCGAACACAGTGCTACGTTTGGGATGGACTGGGATGGACGCATGCGATACAACTTCAGAGCTTCAGCAGTAGAATCAGAACCGAAGGAGAACCCTCAAGTACAAGTAGACGTTCCATCTACTGATACGGACACCTTATTGATAGATGACGAGACTGCTAGCACAACAACATCTTCGACCACCACTCCTATTGAGGAAACAAACGACAACGAGACACAAAAAGTGGAAGAAAAAGGAGAGGTAGAAAATTAAGCAGATTTGGTACTACCGAAGGTTGTTGTGAGACATTTATTGAACTCCCCAACTTCTTCGTTGTACTGAGCAACAAGGTTTCTGTATTCCTCTACTGCTTCGTTGTATAAATCTACAACAACATTGTAAGAGTCCACACGCATCTTCTTTTCTTCAAGTGTGATACCAGCACGTTCGATCTGTTCTTTACGCATGAGTGCAATATCTTCATAAATATCAAGTCTATTTTTTAACGAATCTATTGATTTCTTTAACACTGGATCCACATTCGGACACCCCGATTTTGGAAAACCAAAACTCTGCACTGCTATCCAAGTATATCTTCCTTTATACATACTCCTACCTACCGCAATACCAATTTCTGAATACGATTTGGACAAAATATTCTTTTTATGCCCTGGACTGTTCATCCATGCGTCGACTACCGCCTTACTTGAACCAAAATCTCCTAAGGCAAGGTTCTCCCCCACCACAATATATTCATACCCAGCGTCATGTGCTAAATCCGAAACAGAGTCGCCTGTAGGTGATTCATGTGCAAAGTACTGTCGTGCAAATAGATCTATCATTTTTTTGCGCGCAACGTCGGAGAGTAACGCGTTTGTGGAAAGGAGAGGAATGTGTTCCTTGTATCTTTGTGCATTGGTATACGCAAGTATCGATGTTGCATTGAGTATTGGTGCTGATTCCACGGCATAGACATTGGCAACTGGTGAGAAAATAGGAAGAACTATAAGAAAACATACAAGGATTTTTCGAATGCTTTTTTTCATATGCACTATTGTAACAAAAAAATATCAAGCTGTACCCTGCATACTTGTTTGTTTCTTTGATTGGGTATTTCGTATACACTAGACTTACACAATATGGTCCCGTTAGAGACTAAAATATAATATCGGGAACAGGACATTACGTGATATGAATAAGACCTTCGAAAAAAACATTATTAGCATAAACGGCGTCCCGCCAAGGCGGGGCTGTCTCTAACGGGATGGAACAACTTGTACAAAAACTTATAAAGAATGGCACCCTTGTTTCTCAAAATATCATTGAGGCTTTTTACGCTATCGATCGTAAAGATTTTATTCCAGAAGAATCACAGGCATTAGCACATACAGATCAACCCATCCACATAGGGTATCAGCAGACTATTTCTCAACCAACCACAGTCGCTTTTATGCTTGAACTCCTCAATGTAAAAAAGGGTCACCGTGTACTTGATATTGGTTCAGGTTCTTGTTGGACCACTGCCCTTTTAGCTCACCTTGTTGGTCCCGAAGGTTTTGTAGTTGGAATAGAGCGTGTCGAAGAGCTCGTTGCGTTTGGTACACAGAACCTTGCCAAGTACCATTTTGCCAATGTACACGTTGAGCGAGCAGGCTCAGAACTTGGAAAACCAAAAGATCCACCGTACGACAGAATACTTGTCTCTGCAGCTGCTCGTTCATTTCCAAAAGAACTCCTCTCTCAAGTACATGAAGAAGGAATAATAGTCCTGCCAGTACGAGATACTATTTGGAAAGTGGTGCGCGTTGAACATCAACCTATTATTGAAAAATTTGAAGGCTATATTTTTGTTCCACTCATTATCAAAGAGGCATAAAAAAACCTTGTGGTATACTTACTAGACCAGTTTCAGAGAAACTGAGGCTCTAATAAAATAAACATACATAGTATGACTGAAGACAAACAGTTTACCTGCGCCGTAAAGGTAGGTGAACAAATACCAGAATTTACCCTCAAGGCATATCACAAAGATGCTGTTGTAGATATTTCACTTTCCGAGCTTCGTGGCAAGTGGCTTATTCTTTTCTTTTACCCTGCAGATTTTACTTTTGTGTGTCCGACTGAACTTGAGGAGATGGCAGGACTGTACAAAAAATTTGTTGAAGAAGGCGCAGAAGTACTCTCCGTATCAACAGACTCTCATTGGGTACATAAAGCATGGCATGATCAGTCAGAAGCTATTAAGAAAATTGAGTTCCCTATGCTTGCAGACCCTACAGGGGAACTTTCACGGGCGTTTGGCGTCTACATAGAGAGCGAAGGTGTAACACTTCGAGGTAGCTTCCTCATAGACCCTCAGGGTGTTATTCAAGCAATGGAGGTTCACGCTGATGGTGTAGGACGCTCTGCCAAGGAACTGTTCAGAAAATTCCAAGCTGCGAAGTTTGTTACCGAGCATGGCGGACAAGTCTGCCCTGCGTCATGGGAACCGGGTGATGATACGTTGAAGCCGGGATTAGATTTAGTTGGAAAGATTTAGGAGTTGAAAGTACACAGTTTAAAGTTAAAAGTATGCCCATAATGAAGCAGTTTTCCCAGGTGGGCTATTTAGGGAGCACCTTGCGCTGTACTGTTATTCTCCTTATCCAGTGCTATACTTACCTGGATTGGCACTCTTTTAACTAGTTACCATATAAAACTGGACGCATATGAACAAAAATAAACAGCACCCTAAACATGTCGATACGACAGAAATGACGGGGATGATACGAATCAATTCGCGGGGATTTGGTTACGTAGATATAGAGGGTCGAGATGAAGATATAGAAATAGCACCGGAACTTCTCAATACAGCACTTCATAGAGATATTGTAAAAATTGTCCCGAAGCCGAAACGCCGTGCAGGACGTATTCGTGGCGAAGTCCTAGAAATAGTTGAACGAGCGAAGACTCGATTTGTAGGTGTACTTGAAGAAGAGCAAGGATTTGTTTTTTTTAAGCCTGATGATAAACGTTGCTACATCGATTTTATTATTGAACGTGGTGAGAAGGATATTCCTTTTGGTCAAAAGGTGGCTGTGGAACTCACACGATGGACATCCCCTAAGAAAAATCCTCTTGCAAAGATTGTCGAGGTGCTTGGCCCTGTCGGGACGCACGAAACAGCCATGCACTCTATCGTTGCTGAACAAGGTTTTGATTGGAATTTCCCACACGAAGTAGAGCGTGAAGCAGAAACTATCGAAAGGAACAACGAGGAGTTTTTTGCCAAGGAAGTTGCTCGACGACGTGATTTTCGGGGAGTACCAACCTTCACCATAGACCCAGCAGATGCAAAAGACTTTGATGATGCTATATCAGTACAGACACTCGAAAATGGACACATCGAAATAGGTGTCCATATCGCAGACGTGTCTGCGTACCTAGAGGCAGAAAGCCCCATGGACAAAGAGGCACAGAAAAGAGGGACGTCTATCTACCTTGTTGACCGAACCATACCCATGCTTCCTGAAGCGCTTTCGAACAACCTTTGCTCACTCATACCCCATCAGGATAGGCTGGGATTTTCTGCTGTATTTGAGATATCACTTGAAGGTGAAGTGTACAGCCACTGGTTTGGTGAGGTCGTCCTACATAGTGACAGGCGCTTCTCCTACCAAGATGCTCAAGAAATTTTAACCGCGGGGGAGGGTGAATTTTTTGCTGAACTTAAAACTGCAGACACCATAGCACGCGCGCTACGAGAAAAACGATTTACCAAAGGCTCTATTGGGTTTGAAACAGATGAAATTAAGTTTGAACTCGATAAGACAGGACGACCAATACACGCTTTCCGGAAAGAGCGACTCGATACCATGAAAATGATTGAAGACCTGATGCTTCTTGCAAACAGAGAGGTGGCCACATGGATAGCAAACGAAAATGAAAAAAAACAAAGCAAGGGAGTATTTGTGTGGCGAGTGCACGATTCCCCCAAAGCAGACCGCATTCAAGAACTTTCACTCTTCCTTCGAGCCCTCGGCTATACCCTCCCCCATAAAGACGGGCTTGTAAATGCACAAGATCTGAATGCCCTGTTTAAGGAAATCGAGGGGACACCCGAACAAGAGATGATAGAAACAGCGACCATACGCTCTATGGCAAAGGCTATCTACACAACAAAAAACATCGGCCACTTCGGTCTTGCGTTTGATTACTATACACATTTCACCTCACCAATACGCCGTTATCCAGACGTGATGGTGCACCGTATCGTTAAAAGTCACCTCGCAGGAAAACCTCTTCATGGTGCGCAAGCTTTTGCATGGCATGACCGCATGTGCACAAAATCATCAGAGCGTGAAGTGGCGGCTATGGAAGCAGAGCGAGATTCTATTAAGCTCAAACAGGTTGAGTACCTTGAGCAACATATCGGTGAAGAATTTGATGGCGTGATTACTGGCATCAATGACTGGGGAATCTTTGTAGAAGAACATGGAACTATGGCTGAAGGGTTAGTACGCACTAGCTCACTTCGTGATGACTTCTACGAACTTACTGACCACGGCTTTCGCTTGGTAGGGACAAAAAACAAAAAGACCCTGTCTCTGGGAGACAAGGTCCGTGTCAAACTTAAAGGTGTGGATATAGAACGTAAAACAATCGACTGGGAGTTGGTGAACAAGCAGTAGTAAAAAAATGAAGAAGGTTGAACCTTCTTCATTTTTTATTTGAGCCTTACAAAACTAGTCTCTCAAAGGTTTTTCCGCTATTTGTCGGAGCTTGTCCGCTTCTTTTGTAGTTATGATTCCCTGTTCTGCAAGTCCACCTACGGCAGCTTCAAACTCCTCGCGTTGAATCACTCCCCTTTTTTGTGTGGAAGACATGTTGTCATCTCGATCTATTCCCATACCAAGAGCTGTGTGTAGTGCTGCACGTTTTAATTTGGACGAAGATCGCGTTGAAGGAAAAACGCTATCGAGTTGCCCCTGAAGCTTATTATGGTGTTCTTTAAGCTCATACTCAGAAATACCGGCAACAGTTTTTTTTCCAAAAATCCCCATATGTATACTATTAGTTAATAATTATTTTATAATAATATCTTCTATAACGACTGGAGTGATAGGTATGTCACGCGGACCTGTAGCTACCTTTCCAATACTATCTACCACATCCATTCCTTCTATTACACGCCCAAATACAGGGTGCTGACTCGTGAGTGGTTGCTTATCAAAATCTAAGTTAGTATTATCAACAAGGTTTATGAAGAATTGACTTCCTCCACTCTGAGGACCAGAGTTTGCCATTGAAAGCGTTCCACGTACATTGCTGTACCCTGCTACAAATTCATCCTCTATAGAATACCCGGGTCCACCTGTTCCCCACAATGCTTGCTTGGTATCATCCTTAGAGTTTGGATCACCTCCTTGAATCATAAAGCCATCTATGATGCGGTGGAACTTGATACCATCATAGTAATTATCCGTCGCAAGTTTTAAAAAGTTGCCTGCGGTGATGGGCATATCTTTGGTAAAAAGTTCTATTGTGATATCACCTTTATTTGTCTTCATGACTACCACAGTGTTTTCCTGTACTTCATTCATAGATGTTTCTAGATTAGGCTCGCCCTCTACTTGTTCAGTAGTTGACCCATTAATAATTTCTTCACTTTGTAATGAGTACGGATCTGTTTGTACATCATTGATTTCTACATCTTGTTCTGTCGATTTATTGGTCAACTTGGTTAAACCTAATAGCACAAGTAGCATAATCGCTACAATAATACCTAATTTATATAACTGTTTCATACGTCGAATATTTTATCATATTTTACTTTGCAACAGTAATCGCATCATCAAATTTTACTGAAAGTATACGCGAAACTCCATCACTACCCATAGTAATACCGTACAATATATCTGCACGACTCATGGTTTCTCTGTTGTGTGTAATCACAATTAACTGGCTTTTTTCTGACAGGTTTTGTATCATATCGCCATAACGACGACTGTTTGCCTCGTCAAGCGCAGCATCTGTCTCATCAAGAATAAGAAATGGTGGTGGGTTTACCTGACTCATCGCAAAAATGAGTGCTATTGAGGTAAGTGCTCGTTCCCCTCCCGAAAGCATCATAAGAGACTGAATGCGCTTCTTAGGGAGCGAGACGCTAATATCGACACCTGCTTCTTCTGTCTCGTCCTCATCAGGAACCTCTCCATCAGAAAGCATGGTATCTATGTCTGATTTACTTTTTCGTTTTATTTCGGAAAGTGTTAAGGAGGCTGAACCACCTCCAAACATCAGTGAAAAGAAATTGTTAAACTGAGCACTAATCTCGGCAAGTCCTTGGGTAAATTTTTCGCCCAACTCTTTCTCAAGTTCATTGATAAGTTTACGGAGTAGCTCCGCTGATTGCTCGAGGTCGACGAGTTCTTTTTCAAGAAATTCATCTCGCTCTTTAACCTCGGTGTACTCTTTTGTTATTTCATCTGCAGAAGCTCCCCCTATCTCCTCGAGTCGTATTTTCATTTTTTCAAGATTTCGACGGCGCTCTGTTTGGAGCATGCGCTCTTTTTCATCATCAGAACCAATATCAGTGTGTTCCTCCTTTGGTACAAAATCTTTGTACCCCTGAATTTGTCGACCAATGAGTACAATACCTTCTCCTATTTCTCGTTTAAACTCATCCTCGTCACGACGAAGGGTATTCTCACGCACGTCAAGCCTCGCAAGTGTCGTACGGAGTTCTGTTTGTGTCGCAACAAGAGTAAAAAGTTCTCGCTCAATTTCCCTACTTTCATCTTTTTCTTTTTCTATTTCCTCACTTAACAGACGCATCTCATGCTCTTGTTCTAGGATGTCTTTAGAAATATCCAAACTTTTCGTTTCCGCATACTCTTTCTCTTTTTGTAGTTTCAGAAGTATGCTGGTATCAGGTACATATTCTGTTTTTACAAGATGATGCCCGACAAATGCTGCGACCGTGCGACGGACTTCTTTAAGTATCTTCTTGAGCACATCTGCGTCATTTTCGTCATCCTGTTCTTTCAGAATGAGTGTAAGCTCATCCCAGAAAGAACGTACCGTACTGTATGAAATAGGTCTACCTTCCTCTTCCGAAGCCTTTTTCTTCTCGTCTTCAAGACGGCGTTCTTCAAAAGAAATTTGACCTTCTATTCTGCCCACAGAACGAGCTAACGCAGTCTGTTCCGTGCGCAAATCTGAGAGTTTTCTTTCAAACGCGAGAAGTGCTTCACTTTCCTTATTGCCCTTTTTAGTCTTTTCCAATTCACTTCGAATATTTTCTATACGTTTACCAACCTCTCGTATTTCACGAGATGGTTTTTCACGAAGTCCTTCAATACTTTCTCTTTCAAACTGGAGATGATCCTCCTCATGTTTCAAGTATTCATGGTACGCATACACGAGCTCTTCACGAAGAGCACGTGCTTTTTCAAGTTTCTTGACCTGTCGCTCCAAGAATCGTAAATGTGGAATATTTTCATGACGTAGTGCTTC
>LCCS01000028.1 GCA_000998045.1 Parcubacteria group bacterium GW2011_GWD2_42_14 | reverse complement strand
GTACAACATAGTGCTTTTCATGTACTACCTCCTCTAGTTTAGGAAAGGACGTGATTGTCCGTAAGCCAGTGTACTATGGAATATAGTATTTATGCAAACTTGGGGAAAACAAATTTTCGAAGCTTGAGTAATGGTACTGGGAGATTAATACTAGTGGGAATACTAGAATTAAACTATTCAGCATCTTTTTATACTTGTGATAGCATAAGAGTATGCAAAAACAACACCTTGCAGTCATCATACTTTTTATCTGCACCTTGCTACTTGGTGTAGTGTCGTTCTTGCTCCCGAAAGAAGCGGTGTCACCAACACCTGAGCATACTCAGCCGACAACTCCAACAACGACAGATATCTACACTATGGAACCTATCGTTCCTGAGGTAAAGGTGAGTACGGAAGGATGGAAGACGTGCAGGAATGAGGAGTATGGATATGAGTTTAAGTTTCCTGCTGAGTGGAGTATATATGGATTAGATGCACGTAGTGTATTAGGCGTAGAAGAATACAGCGGAAAATGCACTACCATGGATATTTTACTTTCTGAAACCAGTGAGTTATCAGATGTCACTCAGAAACTTAAAGGACGTATGCATGTTGATGTTCGTGAGAGTTCAAAACGTAGCATAAAAGAACTGATTAATAACTACAATAAAAATGGTAAATGGGAATTGGTCATTTACGATGTTAAAAAAGTTCCGTTTCTGTATGCAAAAAAAATAGATGGCAGTGAAGAAGTGCTTGTAGCACAACACAATGAACAAATGTATACATTTACGATATATCAACCAACAAATGGGGTGTTGGAGACCATAGCAAGTAGTATGATTTATTTTGCTCCGACACCAATTGATGGAAGTGTTGTTAATCCTGAATGGCTAACCTATGAAGACAATAGCATTACATTCACTTATCCAAGAAAATTGTGTAATACAACATGGCTTGAAGCAAATGATATGTACTGGTGTGAAATGATATGGACAGTTAGTAAACGTGGGAAAGAAAACACCGTTTATCATATTATGCCACCCAATTCTAGTTACTATAAAGAATTTGGAGGTACTATCCAGATTGTTTTTGTAACAAAACAAAAATATAACGAAGTCTTGAGTAACAACAGTAATCTGGAAGAGATGCAGCTGTCCTCAGGACTTACTGTATTTCATACGCAAGGTGCTTCTGAATCTAAATACTTTATTTCAGACAATGGAAAGTACGTAGTGGTTAATGAATATTTTCCCGATCAAAACATTGGGTATATGGAGGTATTACTTAACTCAATAAGAGTTAAGTAAAATAGAACACCTGCTCCTCAAGCAGGGTATTTTGTAAAGAAGTACAGGGCATGTTTTTTTCAACTCGTACTCGCTACTCGCTATACTCGTAACTCGTCTACTTTACTTTTAACATTCAACTTTTTACTTTCTACTTTTTATGTGTGCACAATTAACTGTGATGGATATAGAAGCGCACCGTATACTTACACTATGCTCGGCATGAATTTGTCTTCAAAAAAAGAGCACCAGTATGTGCATTTTGATATCGGTTCCGCAAGTATCGGAGTTGGTATTGCTGTCCAAACAGGGAACTCAATGAATTTGATTTGGTCGAAGCGTTTTGAGTACGGGTATCAGTCAAACGATGACTACAATAGGTACGTGCGCACCATGTACGCTACGTTGCTAGAAGCAGGAATGAAACTAACGAGTGAAGGATTCAAGGAAGCAAAAGCTACTGTACCCGAATTTTCCGTTAAGCAAGTAGAGGTGTACTGTCTCCTTTCTCCACCGTGGGTCATAAGCTCTGTCATGACCCAGTCAGAGGTAAAGGAAAAACCATTTCAAGTAGCACAAGCAAATATTACAGAACTTCAAAACAGAGGTCTCTCGAATATTCTTAAAAAACAGGAGGTAGTGTCGTGGCAGGAACTTATGGGAACACCGGCAATGCTCGAGGTGTATCATGATGTAGTACGTTTTGAGGGGTACGAGGTAAAAACTCTCGAGCATCGATTGGTTCACGAACTCAGTACACAAAGCTACTTTTCAATAGTTTCTGAGTCAATTCAGGAACATGTGAAAGAAGTACTTGAACGAGTACTTCCCAATCTTGCGATACACTTTTCTTCCTCTGCAAGAATTTTTTCTACAGTGGTGCATGATTACTTTCCCAAACGACGATCAGTGTTTTTTGAAATTGGCGGTGAAATAACAAACATGGGATGTATACAACAAGGTATACTTTCTAATGTTACGACGATACCGTTGGGTACAAACCATATTCTTAAAACCATAGCCCCAAACGCACTCAGTGCAAAGGAGGCTCGAAGTTTTCTTGATATTTTTCATAAAAAAGCCCACACAGAGTTAGCATTTGAAGTACTTCCAGAAAATGTGAAAGAAGCACTTACCGTATGGAAACAGTCTGTCATACGAAGTATGCAGGTCCTCTCTCAGGGAGTGATGCCACCTACGGATATGGTGGTGCTTGTAGGAAAATCTTGGTACCCATTGTACAAACTTGCACTTATGCAACCTTGGAAGCTCCCTGGAGTACAGCAAGTTATTGAGACGCGGGTACAGCATGTTCATCCACAGGAAAGTGGTGATATAGATAGTAACGATGTTCGATTATTAGTATTTGCTCGTGCTGTGCAGAACTGTACGAGCAAAAACAGTATGTGTTATACTTAACGCTATACAGGTATGAAAAAACCACCTCTTCAAGATGTCATTGTAAGGAGCCACGATCATAGTCGGCGAAGTGTTCGCCCTCCAGCCCAGTTTGCAGGTGATGAGCCAAGGAGTTTTCGTTCACCAGAACTCTCGGTAGAGCGTGAGCGTGAGTATGAGCAGAACACAGAATCGCAGACACAATTTCGTTCTCAGGAAACTACGCCACCCCCGACTCGACGGTCAGAGTATTCAGTACACAAGACAAACAAACGATGGCTATACATCGCACTTGGTATAGGTGTGGTTGTAGTACTGTCTTCTGTGGCCCTCTCACTACTTTTTGCAGGAGCAACGGTCACCGTTTTCCCTAAGCAGGATACGATTGTAGTGAATGCTACGTTTACCGCAGAAAAGGATCCAACAAATGGTGCACTACCTATACAGCAAATAGTACTTGAGCGTACCGCCACACGTGCAGTTGCTGCACTCGGTGAGGAGTCGGTAGAAGAGCGCGCATCCGGCAACATTACTATTTACAATGAGTACTCAGATACACCTCAACGTTTAATTAAAAACACACGTTTCCAATCAAGTGGCAACCTTATCTATAGAATTCGTGAGTCAGTAGAAATCCCTGGGAAAAATGCAGATGGTAGTGCTGGTTCGATTGAGGTAAAAGTTTTTGCGGAAGAACCGGGTGATTCTTACAACATAGGTCCTGATACGTTCACTATTCCAGGTTTTGCGGGATTGCCTCAAGAGGAGAAAGTCTATGCCAAATCTGAAGGAGAGCTTTCTGGGGGCTTTGTGGGAGTTCGCAGGAGTGTCAACGAAGCAGAACGTACAGAAACATTGAAACAGCTTGAAACTCAGCTACGAGATGAGCTACTTGCTACAGCGTTTTCAAGTTCGGATAATCCTGAAGGGTACCATTTATTTAAGGAGTCAGTATTTTTTGAGTTTAATGCATTACCTGATGAGATTGCTGATACTGATCAAGTAACACTCTCTCTTTCTGGTAAACTACATGGGATCCTTTTCCCAGAAGATGAATTTGCTAAGAGAGTGGCGCAAGTGACCCTGAGTACCTATAACGATTCTCCTCTCCGTATAGAGAACTTAGAAGATTTCACAGTATCTGTTACTCCAGAAGTTTCAGAGCCTGAGGTTCCTGAAGAGGTAGGAATAGGTGAAGCACCTGAAACACTCGAAAGAGAAACCGTAGATCAGCCGTGGCTTGCGTCCACCTTTAAGGTATCTGTACAGGGAAAGGCTCATTTTATATGGGAATTTGATGAAAAAAGCCTTGCAGAATATTTTGCAGGAAAAGATAAAGACATATTACAAATGCCATTGCAGGGAGGTATGCTCGAAGGATATCCAGGAATTGACCGGCTTGAGGTAAGTATTCGTCCATTCTGGAAAGATTCTTATTATAACTGAGCTTGACGATTAACGCTGTATCTGATACTCTTTGTGCCACGCTCAATGCAGGATAAAATTGAAAAGCAGATAGTAATAGGGACGGTTGAAGAGGCGCTCCCAAATACACTCTTTCGTGTAATCACGGAAGACGGTGTTGAGGTGCTTGCGTATATAGCGGGAAAGATGCGTTTGCACCGCATAAAGGTTTTAGTAGGTGACACGGTGCATTTAGAGTTAGACAGCTACGGAGGTAGAGCTCGAATAGTTCGAAGAAATTAACATATCAGGTACGAAAAATAAGATTTTTATACATCATGAAGGTTCGTTCATCGATTAAAAAAAGAAGTCCAGACGATAAGATTGTACGCAGACGCGGGGTTTTGTTTGTTATAAATAAGAAAAAACCAAGGAATAAACAGCGACAAGGATAGTTTTAGATTACATTATTTAATTTAAACAACGTTTTCACTATAACACTATGAGAATTGCAGGTATTACCATTCCAGATACAAAACGAATTGAGATAAGTCTTACTTCCGTGTATGGTATTGGTCGTCCACTAGCCTTGGATATTTTGAAAGAAGTTGGTATTGATGCTGGGAAAAAACCAGTCGACTTGACGACAGATGAAGAAAACACGATCCGTAAAGTAATTGAAGAACGGGGTATTCTTATAGAAGGTGAACTGCGTCGTGAGAAGGGTTCACATATAAAGCGTTTTAAAGATATTGGAAGTTATCGTGGAAGTAGGCATGCAAAAGGTCTTCCTTGCCGTGGACAAAGGACAAAAACCAATGCACGAACACTTAAGGGTGAGCGTAAGACTATGGGAAGTGGAAGGAGAAAAGTTGAAAAGAAATAAACAATAATATAAATATATTTATCGTATGGGAAAGAAGCGCATCATTAAGAAAAAGGGTACATCCGTCAACGAGGGTCTTCGTTCACGCGCGCTTTCACGTCTAGCTAAGAAGAAGATAGATCGCGGAACGCTACATATTCAAGCAACATACAACAACACTATAGTCACCCTAGCAGACAAGGGAGGAAATGCGCTTATGGCGAGCTCAAGTGGTTGTCTAGGATTCAAGGGAGCAAAAAAGAGCACACCGTTTGCAGCAGCAAAAGTTGGTGAGCTTGTTGCAGACAAGGCGCTTCAAATGGGAATGAAAGAAGTGAACGTTATTATCCGTGGTGTAGGTGCAGGTCGCGAATCAACAATGCGAGCATTTACCGCAAAGGGCATTTCAGTTACCGGTATTCAGGACGAAACACCAGTACCGTTTAACGGACCACGTGCCAAAAAACCACGACGAGTGTAATCTTGAGTATCAATTATCTAATGAGCAACAAATAAGTATTACTATGATATCACGACCAACATATAAAGTATGCCGACGCCTTGGAGCAGGAGTGTATGACAAATGCCAGACACAGAAGTACATGCTCAGCGAGGCAAAGCACGGAAAGAGTTTCCGTGGTCGTCGAAAAAACGTTACCGACTTCGGAAAGCAACTTATCGAGAAACAACGAGTTCGTTTTGCGTATGGTATATCTGAACGTCAGCTTCGAAAGTGTGTTGAAGAGGCACACCGTGTCGCCATACTTGGTGTTGATCCAAAACTTCGCATGATAGAACAGCTTGAAATGCGCCTTGATAACGTAGTCTACAAACTTGGTTTTGCACCTTCACGTAGAGCTGCAAGGCAAATGGTCTCACATGGCCATGTGTTGATAAACGGCGTACGAACGACGATACCAAGTCGAACAGTATTTGAAGGAGACGTAATAACGGTTCGTGAACGAACGCGAGCACTCCCTATTATGGAAACCATTAAAAAAGGAGTAGAGGAAGCTTCGATACCAACATGGATGGTTTTTGATTTGAAAAAGTTTGAGGGGAAAGTAACAGCCAAGCCGACCGTTGAGAATACTGAAACACCTGGTGCTGTTGAAGCAATCCTCGAGTTTTACAGTAGATAGTTCGCACTATTTTTTAAAGTCTTTATTAATCATCCTAAGCCCTTGTTTTGTATGGATAACAACGTTGCACTACCGTCAAAGCCTAGAGTCGTTTCAGAGAAAGAAAACTCTGCGAGTTTTGAGATTGACGGTCTATTTCCAGGCTACGGCCACACATTAGGTAATTCCTTGCGAAGAATTATTCTTTCTTCTCTTACGGGTGCTGCTATTACTTCAGTCAAAATTGACGACGTACCTCATGAATTTTCAACAATCGACGGTGTTCAGGAAGATGTAATTACTATTCTTCTCAATCTCAAGAGAGTTCGTTTTTCTATGGTAGGGAATGAGCCACAGGTGCTTACTCTCTCTGCAAAAGGAGTACATGAGGTAACTGCTAAGGATATTAAGACAACAGGGCAGGTTGAGATTTTGAATCCTGACCAACATATTGCTGAACTAACAACAAAAAACGCTTCACTCTCTATGGAGATAACTGTTGAGAAGGGATTGGGATATGTGCCTCGCGAGCTTCGTGATGAAGACAAAGCAGAAATAGGTACCATCCAGCTTGACGCTACGTTCACCCCTATTCGACGAGTAAACTACGAAGTTGAGAACATGCGTGTGGGTGACAGGACTGACTACAATCGTCTACGTATTTTTATTGAGACAGATGGAGCCATCACACCGCGCCAAGCACTTGAGCGATCAATCGAGATTATGATTCATCAGCTTAAAGCTATCGTAGGTTTCAAGGAATCTCGAGAAGAAGAGGTTGAGGAACCAGCTGTTGACACATCGCCGAAGTCAGACATGTCTTCTGCACCAAAGCAGAAGGAGCAAGTTGACACTGAAGTGCTCAAAACTCGAATTGAATCATTGAAGCTTTCAGCTCGAACCATAAGTGCGCTTGATCAAGCGAACATTCGCACTGTGGGAGGTCTTGCACGAAAGCGAGAAGAGGATGTCCTTGCTATAGAAGGTCTTGGTATTAAAGGGCTTCAAGAAATCAAGCGTGCTCTATCAGAATTTGGTATAACACTCAGATAGTTGCGAATAGTGAAAGTTTTCAGTATACTCAAACACCATGCTTAACCATAACAAAATCAGAAAATTTGGACGAGAACGAAAGGTTCGTGTGGCTCTTATGCGATCTCTTGCTCATAACCTTATCCTGAACGAGAAGATTATTACTACGGAAGCCAAAGCCAAGTCACTTCGACCATACGTTGAAAAGCTTATCACCCATGCAAAAACAGACTCAGTTGCAAAACGACGTCTTATAGGCGCACGTCTAGGGAATGACACCATGGCTATGAAGAAGTTGTTTGATACGCTTGGACCTCGATTTGCAAAGCGTGAGGGTGGCTATACCCGTATTGTACGAGTCGGTGTACGAAGTGGAGACGGAGCAGTAAAAGCATATATTGGATTTGTATAGAAATTATGTCAGACAACAACTACGAAAATCATGTTATTGATGCAAGTGGAAAGCGCCTCGGGCGTGTAGCAAGTGAGGTGGCTACCCTACTCATGGGTAAGCACCGTACTGATGTTGCACGAAATACCGTAGCTCCTGTTCGAGTAAAAGTAGAACATGCAAAAAAGCTTATGATTTCAGAACGAAAGCGTGATGGTAAAACATACGTTCGTTACTCAGGATACCCAGGAGGATTGAGTGAATTTACCATGCAGAAACTTATTGACCAGAAGGGCTATAGTGAGGTAGTACGAAAGGCGGTATATGGGATGCTCCCAAGCAATCGTTTGCGTGCAAAGTGTATGAAGAATCTAACCATAAGCGAGTAAACAAACGTATGGCAACAAAAGAAACAGTACAATACATTGAGGCAGTGGGACGACGTAAGACATCGACGTCACGTGCACGTATCACCCCTGCGAAGAAGGCTGATATTGTGGTGAATGGTAAGACTGTTGAAGAGTATTTTCCTACTGACGTATTGCGTTCTCATGTCACACAAGCACTTGCGATAGAAGGTCTTGAGCAACAGTTTTCTGTTACGGTACTCGTTCACGGGGGTGGTATTTCTTCACAATCAGAAGCGGTTCGTCACAGTATTGCACGAGCACTTACCAAGTTTGAGGAAGCACTCCGCAAGCCTCTTAAGGCAGCTGGTTACCTCAAGCGAGACCCACGTATGAAAGAGCGACGCAAGTTCGGACTTAGGAAGGCGCGACGGGCACCGCAGTGGAGCAAACGCTAATCCTTGCGGACCTACGAAAATGGCGAATTTCGTCGTCAAACTTCACAAAATGTCGCTCACAGTACGACGTGTACAGTTCGCAACATTTTGTTCGTTTTCCTAGAACTCCATCCATTTTCGTAAGTCCTAGTAAATATTTTTCTCAAATACAAAAACAAAAAACCGCTTCTGCGGTTTTTTGTAAATATGAATTTTTGGTCGCCGTCAGACTACTTTCGTAAATCTGTAAATGGAGTATAATCGCAATGGTAAAAATCTATAATATTCTTCTCCCATAGATATTGACAACAGGGTAGGGAATTTCAAGGGACACGGTGTTCTTGATATTAGCGGTATCGATTGATACCGAGAGCATTTAATTGAATATAATATGTTAAAAAATGAAGATGGTAATGTAAAAGTAGTAAAATTTTTGCCGCATACAATTATTATTGTAATCCTTATTATTGGCTTTTTTACAGCATGGGGAACGGTTGGTGCTGGTGAGCGAGGTGTATTGCTTCGTTTTAGTGCAGTTACAGGTGAAGTAAAAGACGAAGGTCTTTACTTTAAGATACCTTTTATAGAAACTGTGAAAATTGTAAACGTGCAGATACAAAAAAGCGAAGTACCAACAGGAAGCGCTTCAAAAGATTTACAGGCTGTAAGCACAACAATAGCTGTAAACTATCAAGTAAAATCCGATAATGTTGCAAATTTGTATCGTGAGTTACGCAACGATTATACGACAAGAATTATTGACCCAGCAGTTCAAGAATCAATAAAAAATGCAACAGCTCAGTTCACAGCAGAAGAGCTTATAACAAAACGTTCAGATGTTCGCGACTTAATATACATGAACATTAAAAACAAACTTGAAAGTAAGGGAATAATTGTACATGAGGTAAATATTGTAAACTTTGATTTTTCAGAGTCATTCAATGAATCAATTGAAAAGAAAGTAACAGCGGAACAAGATGCTCTCGCAAGTAAAAACAAACTTGAACAAGTAAAATACGAAGCACAACAAAAAATAGAGGAGGCAAAAGGAAAAGCGGAGGCAATTAGAATCGAGGCAGATGCACTACGTTCTAATCCAGCTGTTCTTGAGCTCCGAGCTTTAGAAAAATGGAACGGTGTACTTCCAACCGTTACAGGTGGCGCTACTCCTTTCATAAATGTAAGTAAATAGAAAAGCTCTTGAGAATCGGAACTCCCGTTAATTCCGTAAGCCTTACCTAGTCAAAGAGGGAAGTGATGTAGGTATCAATCTCGCGCTGTTCAATGTCATAGAAATTCTTGGCTTCTCGATCGAGGTATCGTGCAAGCTTCGTGCCCACAAAGCGCCAATGCCAAGGTTCGTACATGTAGTACTCATTGTTTTCGGGGTAAGACATTACGAAGCCATACTTGTGTGCATTCTGAAGGAGCCAAGTGTGAGCTTCTGAGTGTTCAAACTGTGAAAGGTTTTCTCCAATACTCGTCGACGTAAAATCAACTGCGGTCCCGAGCTGATGCTCCGAGTACCCTTGGTCAGCTGAAAATCTATTTGCACCGACACCATAGTTTGTCGTGTATACATTTTTGAGCGTGCCTTGCTCCGTAAAAGAGCGATAGCCAGAGAGAACAATAAGGTCCACACCATCATCCTCTGCTTCCTCGAGCAAGTCGGAGAGGAACGGTAGCACCTCACTGCTTATCGTCACTTCTTTACCATTAACATAGTCAAATTTTTCTTCAATGAGTGAAAGGTCTGCGGGTTTGTAGTGCTCGTTTAAAAAGTAAATACGTGAGTATTTCTGTAGCAACTCAGGGTCAGTGGTTGTGAGCTTTTCAAGTGTGTCAACGGTACCAGTAAGTTTGCCCACTTGTCGTTTAAATTTATCTACAGCATCAGTAAGTGCTACTGTAACCTGTTGTTCTTCGTAGAGCATGTCAGAAAACTGTACAAATTTTTTCTCGTTTTCCTCAAAACGACTAATTGTCGTAGAGCTGAGTGTGGTAAGGGCGTCTGTGGTTGAAGCATTATTTTGATTCACTATGTTTAGTTTTTGTGAAAGCGTATACATAAAATATGCTTGCACGGCTAATCCAAGTACAAGAAGAAGGAGGAGAATAGAAACCAACCAGTATGCTAGGGAATGTTTTGGAGTTTCATCCATTTGATTATTATATCACATGCCCCATACCCATAAAAAAATGTGGAATAGGTAAAGCCGGACATTGTTTTGTCCGGCTTCGTACTTCACAGCCCTTTGTTTTTTTCCAACGTGGCTATCGGTATGTACATCTTTTTTGCCACGGTGTCCTTCGGGTGAGGCATCTTAGCCCAATCCCAGTTTTTTTGTTCTAAGGCTTTCATTAGCTCTGGATTTTTTACTTTGTTTGCCATCCAGAACAGGCTTAAGAACGCTTCTTTCGGCGTTCTGTCTGTCAACAGGTTGGCTTTGAGGTCTACGTATTTGACCCATAGAGCCATATCGGGCATCCAGTCGTAAATGCTGTCGTCCTCATGCATATACTCAGCAGGTACCTCAATAAAGACATTCTGTACTCCTGGGTTTTTCTCACTCTCTAAAATAACGAGAGCACTCCTGTCTCTGGGAATCCGCACAAGTCGTGGAGTCTGCAGAATTTTTTCCAAGAAAGCAGGAAATCCTTCTTTCTTGACCATCATCAAGACAATCTCGAGGTTCGGATCCGCCCTCTGTTCCCAAGGCGTATCTATAATATCATTGACTAAACGAAGACCGTCGTAGTCTAACCGTCGAGCTTTGCGAACAATATTCTGGAAAAGTATCTCCTTGTCTTCAGATAGTTGTTGCGGTTCAGGTTGTTGCGGTTCAGGTTTTTGCGGTTGAGGTTGTTGGGGAGTTGGCACGTCTTCTTTGATTTGTAGTTTCAAGTCTCTCGCCAACATCACCGTGCTCGTTGGAGGCGTTGTACACGAGCTCAAGAAAGCTATTGTCACAAACAGCAGTATTGCATGTAGTATCTTCATTTCTTCACCTATCCTTAGAATTTTGATGTAAAAAACTTTGTATTCATTCTGCCATATATTGTAACCTAAAAATCAATCAATGTCAATGCGTACATTCACGTATAAGACACATGAAGTGCTGTAGAAGCTACTTCTAAGTGGTATACTGTACCTGTTTTTAAGAAATTATGGTCGTCGATCTTATCAAAGTAATCAGCCCCACTGCAATAGCATTCTTCGTTGGGATGGCCATCACGCCAGTTATATCGCATTACCTCTATAAGTATAAATGCTGGAAAAAGACTTCGGGTAAGAAAGCCGGGTACGCAGGAGGTGACACACCTCTTTTTAATGAGCTTCACAAAAACAAAGAAGTTGGAACTCCGCGAATGGGCGGTATTGTCATATGGGCAAGTGTCTTTATTACTATTTCGGGACTTTGGATTCTTGAGCGTTGGTTCGGAGGTGCTGCGTTGCAAAAACTTGAGTTCCTCTCACGTAGTCAAACGTGGCTTCCTCTCAGTGCACTCCTTGTGGGAGCTGTGGTTGGTTTTATTGATGACCTCATGGAAATACTGGGGAATGGCAAACATTTTGCCGGTGGGTTGTCACTGACACGACGTTTGTTGATTGTCGGAATTTTTTATGTTTTTGCAGGGTGGTGGTTCTATGAACGATTAGATGTCTCTTCAGTTTCTATTCCATTCGATGGGGTGTTTGAATTTGGTATATGGTTTATTCCATTTTTTGTGCTTGTGGGAATAGCCGTGTATGCGGGGGGAGTTATCGATGGAATAGATGGACTCTCTGGAGGTGTCTTTGTGATGATGTTTACCTCGTATGGCATGATTGCTATTGCACAACATCAAATTGACCTTGCAGCTTTTTGTGCTACGGTCGTCGGGGGACTCCTTGCGTTCTTATGGTTTAACATTCCACCGGCTAGATTCTACATGACTGAAACTGGGGTTATGGGTTTGACCTTAGCACTCACTATTACGGCATTTATGACTGATAAGATTGCGGACGGGAAGGGAGTAGCAGTATTGCCGATTATTGCCTTCCCACTCGTCATCACTGTGCTTTCTGATGTTATACAGGTATCCTCCAAAAAATTGCGTGGAAAAAAGGTTTTTCGTATTGCACCACTGCACCACCACTTTGAGGCCATAGGCTGGCCCTCGTACAAAGTCACCATGCGGTACTGGGTGCTCTCTGCGGTAATGGCTTTTCTTGGAGTGATTATAGCCCTTGCCGGCTCATTGTAGTCCTATGCCTGCAGCAACAAAACATTTTGACCGTCCTTTTCTTATCACCACACTTGTTTTGGTTATTGTTGGGGTGTTTATTTTTAGCTCCGCATCGCTTGGACTCTTGGCTCGTGATGGGGTGCAATTTTCGAGTGTTGCAAAATCTCAGTTTATTCTTGGGGTTTTCGGGGGACTCGTTGCACTCTTTACCATGGCAAACATTCCCTACAGGTCATACCGTGCATACGTACCGTATATATTTGGCATAGCATTGGTGTTAACAATGTGCGTTTTTATCCCAGGGCTTGGGTATGAGGCTAATGGCGCTCGACGATGGCTTTCTGTCTTTGGGATATCCCTCCAGCCGGCAGAAATTCTTAAGCTATCCTTTGTTTTATTTTTAGCGTGGTTCTACAGCGCACACTATCGCAAGCTTAAAGATATTCGTTTCTCACTCGGAGGACTGGTAGGAGCTCTCGCCGTCACTGGTCTCATCCTCCTCCTTCAGCCTGACACAGGAACTTTCTTGATTCTGGGAACGACGGGTGTCGCTGTCACCATTACTGCAGGTGTTCGGGTAAAACATCTTTTGTTTTTAGGTCTACTTCTTTTTCTTGGGATCTGCGTGCTCGCACTCTCACGACCGTACCTACTGGAGCGAGTAACTACTTTTATGGATCCGGCAAGCGATCCGAGCGGTTCGGGATATCAAATTAAGCAATCGTTGATAGCTATCGGATCAGGTGGGTGGTTTGGAAGAGGTTTTGGACAGAGTGTTCAGAAATTTAGTTACCTCCCAGAACCAATAGGGGACTCTATCTTCAGTGTCGCTGCCGAAGAATTTGGTTTTGTGGGAAGTGTGGCACTTTTAGGATTGTTTGTGTTTTTTGCTTTGAGAGGTCTTCTTATTGCTTCGCGTGCCCCTGATAGATTTGGTGGACTGATAGTGATTGGAGTTGTTATACTTATCATAACTCAATCATTCATGAACATTGGAGCTATGACTGGGTTGATACCTTTAACAGGAGAACCGCTCACGTTTATTAGTCACGGAGGCACATCGTTACTGTTTGCGTTGGCGGGAGTAGGTATGGTACTTAATATTTCTCGATATAAATCAATTCGAAACACTATATGAAAATAGTATTTACAGGAGGAGGTTCAGGCGGACATTTTTTTCCCATTATTGCAGTGGCGGAAGAAATAAATGATATTGTCGAGAAAAAAAATCTTATCAAACCAGAGTTGTATTACATCTCGAACAGTCCCTACGATGAGCTTTCTCTCTATAAAAATAATATTCAGTACAAGCACGTTGCAGCGGGAAAACTACGTCGGTACTTTTCGCTCACAAATGTTACGGATCTTTTAAAGACGCTGTTCGCACTCCCTCGGGCGCTTCATGTCCTTTTTAATATTTTTCCTGACGTCGTATTTAGCAAAGGGGGGTATGCATCGGTCCCTGTAGTGTTTGCTGCACGAATCTTACGCATCCCCGTGTTTGTTCATGACTCGGATGCGATTCCAGGTAGAGCAAATTTATGGGCGGGAAAATTTGCAAAACGCATCGCAGTGAGCTACCCGGAGTCCGTGGAATTTTTTCAACACAAAGACAGGGTTGCTTATGTGGGGAATCCTACTCGTGCGGAAGTGCGTATACCGAGTACACAAGGTTCACATGACTACTTTAATTTTTCATCTGAAATACCGACCATTTTTATTGTGGGGGGTTCTCAGGGTGCAGAGCATATTAATAGCACGCTACATTCGGCACTGGCGAGTCTTCTTGAAAAGTATCAGATAATACACCAGATAGGGAAGGAAAATTTCGAAGCATATAAAGATCTTGTGAGTGTGGAGCTTCGGGGACATGAACACACAGACCGCTATCGAGCCTTTCCATTTTTGAATGAAATTGAGCTTCGCAATGCCGCAGGGTGCGCTGACTTGATTATTTCTCGTGCAGGTTCTGGATCAATTTTTGAGATTGCGTGTTGGGGTAGACCTTCCATTCTCGTACCCATTCCAGAAGAGGTAAGTAGAGACCAACGGAGAAATGCGTACGCATACGCACGCAGTGGTGCGACTGAAGTTATTGAACAAGAGAATTTTACACAGCATGTTCTTGTCGCAGAAGTAGATCGCATCCTTTCTAATCCCGACCTTTTGGCAAAAATGAAAGCAGGAGCAAAATCATTTGCTCGACCTGAGGCGGCTCATATTCTTGCTGAGGAGTTGGTTAAGATGATGTTAGAGCACGAAAAGTAATATGAACGTTGAAAAAAAAGTACGCACACGAATAGCACCAAGTCCAAGTGGGTATCTCCATATTGGTACTGCACGAACCTCGCTCTTTTGTTATCTCTATGCAAAGAAGATGAAGGGAGAATTTATTGTGCGTATCGAAGATACCGACAAGTCACGCACTGAGAAAAAGTATGAAGACGATATTCTTGATGGTCTTGCGTGGCTCGGACTTACGTATGATGAGCTGTATCGTCAATCAGAACGAACTGATGTATATGTCAAAAAATTACAAGAGCTAGTGGAGAGCAATAAAGCGTACATCTCAAAAGAAAAAGCTAAGGATGATGAGACACGTGAGGTTGAAGTGGTGCGACTTCGCAACCCTAACACATTGCTCACGTTTACAGATACTATACGTGGAGAGATTACCTTTGATACAACAGAGCTTGGGGACTTTGTAATCGCACGTTCGCTCACTGACCCATTGTATCATTTCGCCGTCGTCGTCGATGACGCACTTATGGATATTACACATGTCATACGTGGTGATGATCATATTTCAAACACCCCACGACAAATTCTGATACTAGAAGCATGTGGTTTTGAAAGGCCTCAGTATACACATCTTCCCATGATACTCGCACCTGATAGGTCAAAAATGAGTAAACGCAAGGGGGCGGTAGCAGTTACGGAGTACCGCACACAAGGCTTTCTTCCAAGCGCTATCATCAATTACCTTGCGCTTTTGGGGTGGAATGGAGGTACTGAAAAAGAGATATACAGTATAGAAGAGTTGGTGCAAGATTTTTCACTTGATCACTTACAAAAAAGTGGTGCAGTATTCGACATAGAAAAGCTTAAATGGTTCAACAAAGAGCACAGGAAGCTCCTGCCAAGGGAAACACTGATAAGTGAACTTAAGGCGCAGTTAGAGGGCAATAGCGCTCTTCTAAGGCTGTGGAGGATATGTTGGAGCGTTTTTCGACATGGGCAGAGCTTAAGGAAGCAGTTATGACAGGGGAGTATGATTTTTACGAAAAGAGACCTGTAGTAGAGCAGGGAATGCTTGCATGGAAAAAAGACCCACATCCTGAGGGAGTGAAAGATAGATTGCGTAAAGTTGCTGAGCTTATTGATTCGGTTGATACTGCAACATTTATTTATGAAAATGTCAAAGGTGCGGTATGGGCATACGCAGAAGCAGAAGGGAAGGGTGGCGTACTGTGGCCCTTGCGTGTAGCGCTCTCGGGTAAGGAACGGTCACCTGATCCGTTTATACTAGCAGAGGCTCTTGGAAAAGAAGAGACGCTTACAAGACTCAATAATGCACGTGCTTTGTATTTATGATGTTTACTTCAATACCATTTTCAAAAAGAATAGTTCAAATACTTGCTCTTGGTATTCTTGGAGGTGTTGTCGCCGTCGGCGTGGTCACCCATACGGTTGGTGCACAGGAGACGGCAGATGACTTAAGACTAAAGATAAGTGAGAGTCAGAAACAATTGCAAGCAATAGAGCAGGAAATAAAAAAGTTTGAAGCCCAACTCAACACTGTAGGTGCGGAAAAGAAAACGCTACAAAATGCAATTTATGAACTTGACCTTTCTCGTGACAAGTTGAAAGCAGAGATTCGTGGCACTGAGAAAAAGATCTCATCAACTGATCTTGAGATACAAGAGCTTGAACGTGAGATATATATCAAGGAGCTTGAAATTCAAAAAAACATGGAAGCGGTAGCTGAGTCATTCAGGCAAGTTGATCAGACCGAAAATCAGACCGTGGTAGAAATCATACTTGGGTATGACTCTATAGCGGAGGTCTGGGACGCACTTGAAGAGCAGTCGCTTTTACAGGATTCGCTTCGTGAGTCAACGAAAATAATGAGTGCTCTCAAGGAAGAATATGAAAAAGCAAAACTCAACTCACTTGAAAAGCGAGGAGAGCTTGGTGAGCTTAAGAAAGAGCTTTCTGGAGAAGAAAATGTACTGGTCAGTACGATAGATCAGAAAGACTCATTACTGAGTCAAACAAAAAATAAAGAATCAAATTATCAAAAAATCCTTGAGGAAAAGAAGGCAGCACGTGAAGCGTTTGAAAAACAAATGCGAGAATATGAATCGAAGTTGCAATTCATACTTGACCCCAAAACCATACCAGCCGCGGGTTCGGGTGTGCTTAAGTGGCCATTTGGAGGGAATGTACCACCCATAACACAATACTTTGGTAATACAGAATTTGCTCGCTCAGGCGCATACAACGGATATGGACACAACGGTATCGATTTCGGTGCATCGATAGGTACACCTATTATGGCTGCACTCGCTGGAACGGTAGTAGATGTGAACTATACCGTAGCTGCGAACTGTCAGTATGGAATGTGGGTGCTCGTGCGACACGGCAATGGACTGACGACGCTCTATGCGCATCTCTCATCTATTAGTGTGTCTAAAGGGCAGTCAGTACTTACCGGACAGCTTCTCGGACACAGTGGAAATACCGGCTACGCAACAGGACCTCATTTGCATTTCACGGTGTATGCATCTGACGCGGTACAGTTTAAACAGTATACTTGCAGAAGTGGTCCAACGGTGACGGTGCCGATATCTGCGTATAGTGCGTATCTTAATCCAATGGATTACCTCTAAACCTGGACTTACGTAAACGGCGCATTTCGTTGTCAAACTTCACAAAATGTCCTTCACTGTACATCCGAGTACAGCTCACTCCATTTTGCTCGTTTTCCTAGAACTGCATCCGTTTACGTAAGTCCTAAAAATCCTCCAAAACCGTTTGGCAGTCGGCGTCATTGCGCTTGTCCTGCCGTAGCTTAGCGAAGGAGCCCGCAGGCGTGGCAATCTAAGTTTTTTTCTCTTAACTCGCTACTCGTTACTCGCTAACTCGTATAGGAACTCCGTACAGAACTTGCTTTTTCAAGTATAATAAAAGCTGTGAAAAAAGAGCCTCTTATACACGTGTAATCAAATTAATATGAACGAAGAAAAACAAGCACCAAAGGAAATCAAAGTACAAATTCCTAACGATACCAAACCAACCTACGCCAACAGTGTAAAAATAAACGTGACCGATGAGGAGGTTATGATGCAGTTCGCATACCTACGACCAGACCAAGGTACAGGTATCATTGTGGGAGATATCGTACTCTCACCCAAACATGCGATGCGTTTCCAGAAGGCACTGGATGAGACGTTGAAGAAGCACTTTACGAGACACCTCCCAGAGTGAGTTAAAAGTTGAAAGTTATAAAGTTAAAAGTTTACAAACCCGCACCATGTGCGGGTTTGTAGTTCTTTCGATAGTTCCGTAGTCGCCGTCATTGCGCTTGTCCTGCCGTAGCTTCGGTGAAAGCGAAGGAGGGAGCCCGCAGGCGTGGCAATCCATTTTCAACTCACAACTCTTCAACTCTTCGGTTCCCTCCGACTTTTAACATTCAACTTTATAACTTTTAACTTAAGGAAATATTGTGCGACATTAAAAGTGGGGGAGGCGGAGAGGGTAGAGCAGAGGGTCAAGAGTTTAAAGTTGAAAGTACAAAATTAAAAGTTCAAACAAAACAGTATGAGCATGAAGGGCGACAAACTGCAGGTTGATTTACGGTACACATTTTTAGTGCAGTCATAAGTGCACGTAATTAAAAGTTCTTAAAAGTCATTTATGATTTGAGTAGGATTTTTTTGACTGTGGATAACTTATCTGGTTTAGGCTATATATTTATCCCCAGTACTTCGTTTTACGTATATTGTGCGTATGAGGATGTATAGTATTCTATACCCTATATGGCGATTTCAAAGAGTCAAAAACCTATAGCGACATACCTTATACCCTTCCTCGACTACTGTGAGATTGAGAAAGGTCTTTCCAACAACACGCAAAAGAATTACAATCAGTACTTAAAACTTTTTGTAAAATGGCTCCGCAGTACTGGCAATGAAAATCTCCTCCCCCACGAGCTTACCTCAGAGCATATTTGGGATTATCGACTGTACTTGGCACGTGAGTACAAATCACCACGAGGCAAATACTTGAGTAAGAAATCTCAAAACTACTACCTCATAGCACTTCGAGCAATGTTAGCTTTTTTAGCAGAAAGAGATATAGAGACACTTCCCTCATCAAAAATAAAATTGGCAAAACAGAAAGACGATGAGACTATCACATTTCTTGATGTACATGACATACAGAAGATGATTGCGGTACCGAACATAGCAACGTTTATTGGGATTCGGGATCGAGCCATCATGGAGCTTTTCTTTTCCTCTGGTATGCGTATTTCTGAGCTTGTAGCACTCAATGTCGATAATGTGTCGTTTCTACAGGACAAAAGTACTGAGCGTACTTATGAACTTTCTATTGTTGGTAAAGGTAAACACATACGTACTATCTTTATTTCCCCACGGTCTGCAGAGTGGCTACGTGTCTATCTCAAAGCTCGTCGAGATGTCTATAAACCACTTTTTATAAACGTACATTCTAAGGATCCGGACCAAAAGAGACTCTCACCGAGACATATTCAGACCATGATATCAAAGTGTGCGATACTCGCTGGCCTCTCTAAGAAAGTGACACCACACACCCTTCGCCACACGTACGCTACTGACCTACTGAACCATGGAGCGGACTTGAGGAGCGTACAAGAGCTCCTAGGTCACAAGAACGTTGCGACGACGCAGATTTACACCCACGTCACCAACAAGCGACTACGTGACGTCCACGAAAAGTTCCATGGAGGTGGTGAGATGAAAAATTAGCGGAGCCTTGAATATTTAGCTAAGAATTATTAGTAACAATTAATCAAACTATCATGATAAATACAGAACAAGTATTGCCCTGGCATGAAGTTGAAGCATCTGTTGTTAAAGAAAAGAAATGGCTACGCGAAGTTTTTGATTTTAGTGAATTTGAACGTGGAAGGGATTTGCAAAACTTACCCATTTCCCTCGACGAGATGCTTCGACAAATAAGTGTTTCTATTGTCCGTGGTGATATAAAGGTAAAAGAATTGAAAAGCAAACAAGCAAACAGTCTTTGGGTTGATGATGTAACAAACTTAGAGCAATTTGAAAACGATGAGTATCATGGAAGTGAATGGCATAGAAAAATGATGACAATAATAAAAAGCCATTTTATTGAAAATGGTTTTGAGGTAGTCAATGAACCTTATCTAAATCAAGGAAGATCTGACCTTGGTGTATACAAAGAAAATTACCCAAACCTTTTTGTTGAAGTTGGAACAACGTCTTTGTACAAATCATGGATAAATCTGCACACAATGCCACAGAGTATTTTCCTGTTTGTTCCTTCAGAATATTATGCACTTGAATTTCAAAACAGTGTAGCATTTGCGATATGACACTTCCCTACTCAAAAGAGTTTTTGGAGCAACTCAAACTAAACGGATATTCATCCGAAACAATTTACAATTATGAGCGTGACCTAAACACCTTCGACAGTTATTTAGAGCGTGAACACCAAAAAATTTCTTTTTCAAAGATTACAAAAGATATAATCGAGCAGTTTGTAATATATTTGAGCTCAAGTGACCGAAAAACTGCTCATGGAGAAAAAGCAAAGGTGGTGCTTAATAACCGCTCAATTAATCGAATAATAACTTCCCTCAGGAGATATTTTTCATACTTAGTCGAGATGAATTTTCCAGTGCCAGTTTTACCTGAGTCTATAAAATTGGTTTACGTGAACAAATTGCGCCACTCACAGGTCAGTGAGTATGAAGGGCTAACAAAACTTATTGAGTCCCCAAATATTTTTGAGAAAAACAAAATAGTCGCGCTTCGTAACCGAGCAATGCTTGAGACCCTCTTTGCAAGTGGTATGCGTATTTCTGAGCTCATCAATCTGCGGCGCATACAGCTCGATGCGACAGGTCGTATCTTTATAGAGGGTAAAGGAAAAAAGCAACGCTTCATTTATTTAACGGACCGAGCACAAAGACATATAAAAAATTATCTAGTCGAACGTACTGACGATTTTCCGTACCTCTTTGTTTCTATGCGAGGGGCAAATGCTGGCAACAAGGTCAAACATATCTCACCTAACTATCTACAAGCCAAAATAAAGTCGTATAGAGAACTTCTTGGTATAAACATACCCACGAGCGCTCACTCACTTCGTCACGGTTTCGCCACCTATCTCGCTGAGCAAGGGGCTAACCCTGCAGCGATACAGATACTCCTCGGACATGAGTCACTTGAGACGAACACACGCTACGTGCATGCCTCAGATAAGTATGCCGAGGATACGCACCGCAAGTTCCATCCGCTGAAGGATTAAGAAACGGAGTTAAAAGTTAAATGTTGAAAGTTAAAAGATGTGAGCTTGCTGAAGGGGCCGAGGATTTAAATAGTATGTATCTTTATAAAGTTGATTGAAAAGTGTGTTTTAAAAAACTCTGCGTTTGTAGTTTTATGTCATCAAAACTCTTACCTTCTTCATTGTACCGTGCTGTGATTAAAGCTAGGTTGTACATTGCAAAATCTGTTGGTGAAAAAATTTCAAAATCATCTAATGTATGTTTTCCAAAACAATCTTGTAAAAGTTTCGAGTAATCTTTTTTAGTAAGAGGTATTGGATGAAATCCATTATTTTCAAGAAAAAATGTCAAACTAAAAACTGCTAGGCGTTTGTTCCCATTAAAAAATAAATGAGCATTAATATTCAGAAATAATGCTGAAGCTTTTGAGTAAATATCCGGATAATACGTATCGTTTTTTAAGCGTTCAATGAGTTCGAAATAATCATCAATTCTATCGGGTTCATCATCGTACTGGGGTACTTCTTCTTTGCTAATGTAGTTAAAACTTTGAATTATTTCAACTATCTCAGCTAAGTTTTCAGCTGAGATGTATTTAAGTTTCGCCATGTTTATGTTCTACCAAGATGCTTTATTGCGTTGCCATAATTTTTCTTAACGTTTTTATATGTGCCACATATCTGCCCTTTTTTTCCCTCAGAAGTAGTTCGTTGTCTGATTTGGTAGTATTTACCAGTGGTTGGATTATGAATTCGTTTTTTAACCATATGTAAACATTACATAAGTTGTAACAGATAGTAAAGAAGTAATTATGTATAAGAGTTGCTAGAGTTTGACCTACTTGAACCATGGAGCGGATTTGAGGAGTGTACAGGAGCTTCTGGGACACAAGAACGTTGCGACCACACAGATTATACACCCACGTCATTAACAAACGCCTCCGGGACATCCATGAGAAGTTCATGGAGGTCGTGAGATGAAAGATTAAACGGAGTTAAAAGTTAAAAGTAACTCCAAAATACTTCGATATTGTGTCGCGCAATATTCTGTCTTTCAAGATGTTGAGTGAGTAGATAATTTTTGTACAAAAAACTTACCTTTTTCAGTAAAATCAATTATATCTCTTTCTTTTGAAGTAAAAGTAATAAGGTTGAATGTATCTAAGATTGCAAGAGAATCAGGTGTAATATATGTTCTGTACCCATTTTGAGCATCGCTAGCCAAGGTGGCAAATCTACCTTGAGTTCTATAAACAATTTTTTTTCCAAATTCAATTGCAGATATAAGATGTCCATTTTTTGTCACAATCTCTTTAAATTCTTTTGACCATTCAGCCGTAGGGTCAATTTTATTGATCTCTTCTTCTTTTTGAATTATCTTAACTTCTTTTTCTTTATTCTGATCGGTGAGTTCCAAAATTTCTAGTTGTCCCTTAAGTAGAAGCGATTTAGTTTTTAGTTTTATTTCGTTTTTCTTTCTTTCATTAATTTGAGCCTCTTCATAGGCTTTAATCGAAACCCATTGGGGAATTTTCCAAATAAGTATCCAAGTTAGGAAGAAAGGTAAAATCAACAGAATATAAAAATCCAAACTATTGAAGTCAAAAAAAGTTAAGGATAAGTAATCACTCTTTAATAACATTTCTGTTTGCCAAATTTTGTCTTCGCTAACAAAGAGCGCTGTGTATAAAAATTTCCAATGTACGACCATCCAAGAAATAATAAAAACGCCATAAATTGGACTAGTGGTTCTATCTTCTAGACTTTCTTTTAGAGATTTAATAATTTCATTGTTATCTATAAGTCTTTCAAACATAAATAGTTTTTTACTACTTAACCCTCGGCTTTACCCACTTAATCATTGAGCCTAGTGCGTACGCGAAAATTGAAAACACGACTGCTCCTGCGTACGGGTTGTTGAGGAGAGGAGTCATCCATTTCATAAAGGAGATTTTGTAAATGAAAATCATCATCAGTGCATTCCCCCAAAACATACTGAACATAAAAAACACAAAATCACTTTTTGCCCTGTACCCCACGGACCACAAAAGAAAAAATCCAGGCATGGTAAAAAGCAGTAAGTTGGCTATATCAAATTGTAGTGTTTCGTACATATATTTAAGTATTAGCAATTAAAATTTTCTAACCACCTACCTATATTGTTACATAATTAATCCCAAACGTCACTTTCCTCATATACTCTAGATGGCTCACTTTATCAAGGTACCCGGTACCTTGATAAAAGTGCTAGTAATAAAAGTTAAAGCTCGTATGGAAAAAAGTGTCTGACACTCTAATAACATTATAAATTTTTTGAAAAGAAATGAGCCATTAGTAGTACTAACGGCTCAGGGTGAGTGGGTGATGCCCTGGGGTGGCACATTGCCACTCCCTATTGTTGCCTGCGAGCTACATTTTTTTGATGGTGTTCTGCAATGAGGTCAAGGTGAAATCCCACACGCGGCGGGGTTCACTCGCAAAAACAATCCAAAAAATCTCATCACCGTCGCCATCGACAGAAGTAGCACCTGCCCTGCGGGCTTCCGCAATGATGTCTTCAGCGTTCGTTTCTGAGTCATGTCTTTCTATGACAAGAACCTGACCTGATTCAGACGGCGGAAAATTTGGAACGGGAGAATAATCAGCGAACATAATATACCTCTCTTTCTTAAGTTTATGATTTATCCACCTACAAAATAAATGGATACTTTGCAAAAAGTACTGTTCAGTACTATACCTCTTTTACTAACATTTGTCAAGGTTTCGTTCGCGGGTAATACACGATTAGTATAAAAGGTAATTAGTACCTTTTATACAGATTTCACTTCCACCATAGCTGTATTTCACGATCATGCATTAGTTCTATAGTAAGTAATCTTTAAGCTAGTGTTTAATATACTCAAAGCTACTTCCGGTATTACTATTCACCACCACTTCCCCACCCCTAATCCTTATGGGACGGTCGGTCAATAAGGATTAGGGGGTATTTTCTTACGTGACTATTAATTCTTTGTGTTTTTCTTGCTTCGACTCAAGATGTTTTAAATTTCAAATTGTACCAATGACCTAAGTACCTCCTTTGTAAAATCAGTTACAAGCTCGTTTTTATGAGCGTTTTCTAGACTAAGTTCAACAATACTTTCTCCTTCGTGAAGTGTGAGGTTGTCAGATACAATATTTTTAAGTAAATAAATTTGAATGAAAGTCTGCTTAGTGTAGTGACTTTCAAACACCCCTACTTCAATGAGATCTTCTTTTTGTACATCAAGCTCAAGTTCTTCAGAGAGTTCACGAATAGCGCATTGGAGAGGGTCCTCATTTAAATCAATTCCACCCCCGAAGGGGGCAATACGTCCTGGATTTCTTTCTAAGTTCCTGTCGCGTTCTTGAAATAAAAAAGTTCCCTGAGGTGTTCTCAAAAGTATTCCTACCCCAGCTATTTTTTTGTTTGCCATATCCCTTAAAACGTAGCACTAATTTGCGGTCGCGAATTAGTGCTACGTTTAGTAATTTTACGCTAATGTTTAAAAAATATATTTAACAAATCTTTCTTACCCTTATATTGTTACATAATTCTCTCCCCTCGTCATTATCGAAAAATAAGAAGGACCCACACTTGGTACGTGCGGGTCTCTGCCACTTTCGACAATGTACTAATCCGGCTTGGTGTTGTTATGTACCTGAAAGGTATCGCTTTATTTGTTCTTCGGTAAGCTTGTTCCCATCGAAGAGGACATATCCTGTCACTTTGAATTGATCTTTCAAGACGAGCATCACCTTCTTTTCCAAATCTGCCCAGGGGGTGCTGGTCTTACGGGTAATAGCGATTCCGTCATTATGTAGTGATACCTGAGTAATTTCCTCAAACTGTGTAAGTTCTTGGTAAACAGCATGAACATCGAGTCGTTCAATACTTTCCTTGAATTTATACTTCTTTACATTGGGATCTTTACTCGCAAAAGAAATCGCGAGAAAGTAATCATCTTGAGGAGGAATCACTTTTTCTTCGGCTTGGGCGACACTTGAAGAAGTTACAAATAACCAGAGAAATCCCAGTACAACGTTCCATATTGTTCTTTTCATGCCAATCTCCTGTTTCTGATGAGTTTTGAACTACGGTGAACGTCCAAAATGTAGTATGCATGAGATATACATTCTTTCAAGCCTGTTAATTTCGACCGTATGTAAGTAGAAATTTAGTTAAAAAACTGTATAGTACTTCTAGATTGCAGGTGTTTAGTTCAACATTCATTCTTTTAACTTTGAGGTGGTGGGTATGAAAAACTTTACAAGCGAATGTGAACAAGGTGGTCTGTATCTTATATACTCGAAAATTGACCATTTCCTCATTGGTTTTATGCTTATTGCAGACGAAGGAGATGACGAGGGACATGAGTATCTGAGAACATTTGTTTCTCCTGAAAACTCAGAGCGTAAACTCTCATTTACAAAAGACGGTAAGGCTGTAGTTTTTCATAATGCCGTACTTGATGTTGACTTGCGATTTTTACTCAACGAGCGTTATGTTCTTCGTGAGTTTACAAACAAGGTTTTGAGTTTTACCTCTCTTATTGAGACAAAAGATGTTACACCTCGCGGAGTGTTCTTTCTTCCTGAAAGGGCTACAGGTGAGCTGGAGTTCATACTCCAAGTACAACCTGACTAAAAGTTCATACAAGTCTAGGTCAAGACTAGGTGAGTGTCACCTAGTCTTGTTTAGTTTGATTCTTGGGAGTCAGACCTAAGAAACTTTTAAACATAAGTATTAAACTTCCTTCTTTAAAAACGCAACTATCATTGAACGTGCAGTGGGATTAAATCCTGCGTATTCTTTATTATCTATATACTCTTCTTCAGTTACCCAACGCCATTCAGAAAATTTTTCAGGTTCCATGAGTCTGGCATCTTGTGTAGTGGTACAGTAAAACATGTATACCGTATCGCCATCTTTGGCACCTGCAACCTCACCTATGAAATCTTTAACGGTAAACTCTGTAATGCCAACTTCTTCGTAGATCTCTCTCATAAGAGTTTGTTGTACTGTTTCTCCTGGGTCGCATCTTCCACCAGGAATAGTCCATACGGAAATATCTTTCCATTTGTCTTTTGTATAGTTTCTGAGGCCTGTTAGAATTTTGCCGTCACGTTCCATTACAGCAATAGCAACGGGGCATTTTTGCACCTCAACTATTTTTGAAAGTTTTTCTTGTACTGTTTCTTTCATTTGAAATAAAATTACTATCTAAACTAGCCTATTTGCGTTTTTCTTCCAAGCTGTCAGGTACACCCCACTGCCAACGTGGCTCCTCTCCTTTACGATATGCGATGCGAAAAAAAGTTATTGTTAGAAAAGTAACTGGTAACAAAAAAGTAAACATAGTATCTTGCATGGTTGAACTTGTGTCGACTGTAAGTGTAAACAATAGCACGAGCCCAACATATCCCACAGTTACTACCCATCCTTGCCATGTGACCGGTGTCCAACCCCAGCCGTAAAGTTTTCGTTTAAACCAATAGCCTTCAGGATTATGTTGGTAATATTTCTTTAGTTTTTGAAAGTATTTCATTGTAGATAGTGTAGCAATAAAACGGTACAAACCATACAAAATTTATAAAACCCTCGGAGTGTAATTATCCGAGGGTTTTTCCTTTGGTTTTCACGTACATTTAGAAAAAGCCGTACTTTGCCCTGTCTCCGTACAGGGTGAGAGCAGCGACGAATTCACAACTCAGCAACAGTAAAAGAGCAAAAATCCAAAGGTATTTACTTTTTTTTATTGTCCTCAGTACAAAATTAATTACTTTCACGACAGTATCTCCTTTTTGTTGATTTGTGAACATTTTTCTAATTAATAATATATCATGCTTTAGAACAAACGTCAAGGGTACAATGTAAAAAATGTACACTACAACATTTTTGGAAGGTTGGTGCAAGTGCGGATTTGTGTTTGTGTAATCTTCTTCCCTTTCATGAGCTGTAGTGCAAAGTAGAGCCAAGTTATCGAATTCCCTATCGTGAAGAAATCACGGCAGTAGCCCTTTTTTGCTTGCGAACTTATAGTGGCATGAAGTTTGTTGTCGGTACACAGATCGTACAGACGATCTGCTACAGCATGTACATCTTTAGTCTTGACCAAGAATCCCGTAACGCCATCCTCAATTTGAAGCGGTATACCACCAGATTTATAGGCGATGATGGGTACACCTTTATGGATAGCTTCTGTCACCTTTATCTCAAAGCCCTCTTTGTGTGAAAGTTGTAAAGCTACACGAGCATTACGTAGAAGTGTGTTGAGTATCTGGTCGCTTGCGTGTATCCTCGCAACTTTTATATCTTGTGTAAGGTGTTTGTAGGGCTCAGTGTGAATGAGTTGAATGGTTTCTTGGTACAGCGGTTTGCCTTCAGGGTCATCAATAGAACCATGTCCGAGTAATACAAGCTGAGGATGCGGTTTCTTTTTCTGGTCAAGTTTCTCACACAATAAACGGTATGCTTCGATAACATCAGGAATACCTTTGGCTGGATCGAATCGTGCTATCTGGATGATGTACGGTCGTTTTGGATCAATCGGATCCTGTCCTGCCTGTAACAATAGCTGATTAAAGAGAGTCATGTAGTAGTCCTTGTGTCTCTTCTGTAACGGCTTGTTGAGACCGTCGAGTGGGTCGGTAGTTGCAGGTGCATATACCACTTTTTCTTTCGGCACGTTTTTAGGGACGAAAGCACGTACAGGGTGACTTACGAAAATATCAGCAAGTGAGATATTGTTCCACAGGTAATTCCACGTTTCCGCTTGCACGGTAGATGGGTCGGCGATAAGAGAAGCATCAACTTGGATATGAGAACGGTATATGATTTTTGCCTTGGGATTTACTTCTTTGATGTATGGTATGAGCCCAGATGGTTGCGGGTCGTCAATGACAACAACCGAGGCTTTTGTGAAAGCTTCCGTAAATTTTCTAGCATTTTTGGCAGTCCATTTCTCGAAGAGTTCTTTGTCGTGCTTGGTGAGTGGTGGCGGTGGTTTCGTTACACCCTGGAGGACGTTATGAAATTTCTTTTTTGTTATGCTAAATACTCGTGTATCAGGAATAAGTACGTACCAATGTGCGTCTACATTAAACTGATGCAGGAGGCGTATTAAGGCATGTCTCATGAGTGCCACACCTCCTCCTTGTGGTGTTGCACTTATGAAAGCAATACGTCCTCCGAGTGTATTAAATTCTTTTGCAAGAGATTTCAAGTGTTCATACTGCTCCTTGGAAACGATGTCTCGGAGTGGTCGCCTACCGGTAAGACGATGTGGGTGTATGGCACGGTTTTCTCCATACAAGATATCGATATTTTGTTGAGGATCGAAACGGTCTGCAATCAAGTTCGCCACTCGTTCGGTTTTTTCTTTGTAGCTCCCTTCCGTAATAGTGAATGTATATGGAACAATGTCGAGCTTGAGCCACAAATTTGATGAAAGGTCTTTAAAATTAATTTCATCATTGTTCTTGACGATTCCAGCAGCAACGATTTTATTGTTTGTTCGTATTTCGTATGCTTCAAGATACTCCAATACGTTTTTTTCTGTATTAGTTCCTTCAGGAGAAGTTGTTTTGTAAGAAACAAGGTCTCCATTTTTGATTGCGATGTGGAGGTCATTTCCATCGACAAGTATTCCTGCGTATACTGCGAGTGGCATCTCTGAGACAAGCTTCGTACTCATGCATAAAGTGTATCACATAATTCTTTCTAGTGTTTCGAGATACCAATCAATTGTTGATTGCGAATTCCCCCACTTCCACATTACCAAGTAACTTGATATTTTTTTTAATAATAAAAATTCTATGCTTATACTACGGTCGCAGATTAAGCATAAGGTGCTTACTGCGCCATTCATTAGTTGACTATATCTTCATCCTGTATTTTAATACACTTTGGAATGAAGATTGATGTTTAAAAACAATCAGTAAGGAGGTGTTTCTTGAAAGAAAAAGCTGATATTGCAGGCGGTTTGTTATCGATAGGTTTTACGGTGACATTTGCATTGTATTTGATGTACAATAATGTACCGCAAAGTATTGCATGTTGGACGATGTGGGCGCTTTTAGATATTTTTCTTTTCGTTACCTGTTTTGTTGCTGGCAACAAAAGACCATGGTTCCCTCTCGGGTGTGCTATAGGCGCATCCCTCGTTACTTGTATCCTCCTTTCAAAAAATGGATGGGACTGGAAGTGGAATACTGTTGAAACCATTTCAGCAATTGGTGTTCTGGTGGCTCTCATTTCTAGATGGAAACTCGGACCCAAGTCCGCTATCGTAGCAATAGTTGTTGCTATGGTTATTTCTAGCGTTCCCGCCCTGTGTGATGCGTGGTGTCAAAACGGTCAAGCCGGATGGTGGTACTGGGGAGGAATTTCATTTGGTTGCCTACTGTCCTCTTACGGAGCAAGTGCA
>LCCS01000027.1 GCA_000998045.1 Parcubacteria group bacterium GW2011_GWD2_42_14 | reverse complement strand
GTTTGCATAAATACTATATTCCATAGTACACTGGCTTACGGACAATCACGTCCTTTCCTAAACTAGAGGAGGTAGTACATGAAAAGCACTATGTTGTACCGAGCACTGCTCGGGGTTTTTTTGTTGTGTATTCTGAGCACTACAGTACACGCTGATACGGTTGTTTTTTCAAATGAGACATGTGGTTACAATTCCAACGGAATATTTGAACAAACGTTGGGAGACCAACTGTTAACTTGGTACCATTCAGCCACAACGGAAAGTAATCCTTTCGACCGTGTACGTATGCGAATGCGTGCCGACGGACTGGAATCACCTTACGCGACACTTCGCATCTACGAAGTTGCTTCGGCCTCAACAGGGATTCCCTCTGCGACGCAGATCGCAGTAAGTTCACCAACAGAAATAAACATATCAGTGTTTGAAGATGTGACGTTTACTCTTAATCACGAGGTTGTTTTTTACTCTGGTCACAAGTACCTGTTTGAAGTAAGGGCTGAAGGAGAATCTACTTGGACCTATCCCGAAGCACTACGGTTTGCGGCACATGCGACAGGAACAGGATGTGACTTTTGGAACAGCTATGTTGAATATCCGAACCATGAAGGAACCAATCCGGAAGTGAATTCTGCTACGTACCAGCTTACGTTCGCGCTTCTCAATACTGATACCGACGAAACAGGGATTATCTACGATGATGCGATACGAAGCGGCTGGAGTCCCCAGACAGATGGTGGTGTAACACACGACACCGCGTCAGCAACTCACTACTCAGGGACGTATGGTTTTGGAATAACCTACCAGTACGCATGGACGCAACAGTCTTTAGTGACGAGTGGTTTTGATACCACCCCATATCAATCTCTTGTGTTCGATATTCACGGGGGAAGTACTGGTGGTCAATCAATCTATGCAAAGTTTTACGATGAAAACTATGAAGTGATTGAAGCAGTCCTCATTACTCCGTACGTCGAGGGAGGTGCCGTTGTTGCAAACACATGGCGTAACGTGAAAATTCCACTTTCGGTCCTTGGTGCTACCAATCGTGTGATTAAAGGTGTCCAGTTTGAGAGTTCGTCCGCTACGACGATAACGGTTGATAATGTTGCCCTAAGCACACTCGGTACTTCGGAGAAAATCTACAAGGATAGTATGGGAACAGACTGGCAGCCGAGTACATGGCCTACCGGCGTTGAGAGTTTAAACCTTCTTTCAACGACATCCGGGAAGGAGGGCTCTTTCGCTATGGAGGTGGAGTATGAATACATCTGGGGTGCGCTCTACTTAGAGCGGTTGGTCCCATTGTATACCGGTGGTAAACGCGCACTTGTGTTTCGTATCAAAGGTATTGCCAACGATGATGTTGGGCAAATATGGGTGATGTGGCGTGATCCACTTGAGCAAATAGGTGGTACTGTACCTGTTGCGGACTACATGGTTGATCCGCCGATAAATGGTTGGCATATACCGTGGTAATTCCATTAGACTCATCAGCGCTGAATGCTGAAAATGTCTACATCAAGGAACTTATCTTTGAAGTCGGCAACCTTACTACCATTTACCTTGATGAGATATACCTTGTGGATGGGTTGGAGTTTCCTCTCAAAGGTACGAGAGCGTATACGACTAAAATCAATGGTGTTTTTGATCACTTTCGTCATGCGGATAGTGTCTCTCGGAATAAGGAATGTCCGAACAACACCGTGACTGCATACACGGGAGAACAAGGGGTAAAAGGTGAAAACAACACCCCTGGAACTGATTATTCACTGTGGTCATATACTTCGTGCAGTTCAACGTTGTATGGCCTACCAAAAGTAGGTGGAGGAGCATTCTCTATTGGGGGTCAGTATGATCAAAGTGCGGAAAGCAATGAAAGTGGTGTATTCCTTTTTTACGATGGTCATGCAGGATTCGATTATCCAGAAACAAATGGGACAAAAGTGCACGCCTCTGCAGATGGTACTGCATACCATTACACGTACCCTGGTTTACCAGAAGACGAATATCCTATCCGTATTGATCATGGGAATGGCTACGAAAGCTACTATCTGCATTTGTCTACACGGAATGTGGCGGATGGAACACCGATACGTGCAGGTCAAGAAATTGGCTCTGTTGGAGAAGATCATCTTCACTACCACCTGAGATTCTGGGGTGAGTTAGTTGATCCATATGGATGGACTGATACACAAAACTCAGATCCGCTTCGTCCATATGCAGTAAGCGTACCACTTTGGAAGTAATTGTTCTTTAGTAAAAACCTCGTCACAGTGTGTGACGAGGTTTTTCTCATAACTTACTCCAATCAAGTTCTCCTGTTGAGGTAGAGAATACAATTGTTGATAGAATTGTGTCTCGAGTTGCTACGTCTATGTTTGTTAAAGATATTTGTATTGCCCCTCGGGACGGATGGTCTAGGAATAACTCTGTAATGTACCCACCAGTAAGACTGTTTGATTTCCGTATGGTATATATTGCGGGCATGTCGTCGACAATAGATGCACCAACGGGCGTACCCGTTGTTTTAAAATCAGCCAAGAGTTCCTCTAACATAAACACTGACGGTCGCTTTGATGCCTCCACTTCAGGATGATGGTATAGAAATTGTTCACGGGTTATAACACTAATGCTCTTTTGTTCACGGTCACCAAATTCAATATTGTTGGTCATACCTACCCCTACCCCTACACAATTGCCAGATGGCGAATCTGAATATATTGATCTTGAATAAGGATTTTTCTCACCGTCAGTCCCCCAAACATACCACCCCTCAGGATATTTCACTTCCCACCCATACTCCTCATTTCGACAAGTCTTCCATCCCTCCGTACTCACCTTTGCCTCAGGAACGATAGGTTCCATAGTGTAGATATCTGTCGTTGTTGGAGTTGTCGGCTGAATATGCTCAGGTGTTGGTGACACCACCTCTTTCGGGAGCAAGAACGACACTACACCAAGTAGCAAGGTGAAAACGAAAAGTATGATGACTACAAGGTGTTGTTTTTGCATATTCTTATGCTATCACAAGTATTTAAATATTTAAACTATAAAACTTGAAGGGAAAGTGAAGTTCTTTGGGCACTGGTACATTTAAATTCTAGTATTAATACTAGAATTTATTTTCGCTTCAGGGCAAGCTCAAGGCTCTCGGCTTATTACTCAAGGCTCTAAAACAGCCTTAATCCTTCTCACACCTGCGCTCGAAGAACTCTCTTTTACAATTTTGAATACTCCAACTATTTCTCCTGTGTTTTTTACATGCGGACCACCACAAAGTTCTCGGGAGTACACCGTTCCATCATCAGACACTACTGAGTAGACGGTTACCTCGTCAGGATACTTTTCCCAAAAACTTCCCTCTACCCCCTTCTCTTTTGCTTCATCTTTTTCTAAGATTACTGTCTCTACAGCACAGTGAGCAGTGAGTACTTCATTAACGTATGCCTCTACCTTATCGAGAACGTCTTGAGGTACCTTTTCTGGATAGGTAAAATCAAAACGCAATCTTAGAGGGGTAATGTTTGACCCAGCCTGGTGCACCCCTTCCCCTAAGTATTTTCGCAATCCTGCCAAGAGTAGGTGTGTACAAGTATGGAGCATGGTTGTTTTTTCTCCCGTGTCAGCTAGTCCGCTCTTAAATTTTTGTTCTGATCCTGCTCGTGACAAATCTTGATGCGCTTTCATCTCTTCTTTGAACTCTTGCACATCAACAGTCATCCCCCGTTCTGTAGCGAGTTCCTCGGTCATTTCATAAGGGAAACCGTATGTTGAGAAAAGTAGAAAAGCTTCTTTCCCCGTAACTGTCGTGCCGGTAATTTTTTCAAACTCGCGTAAACCTCGAGCAAGGGTTGTACGAAATTTTTCATCCTCATGCGCCACCGCATTTTCAATCTCAACTCTTTTTGCAGGAATATCTGGATACACCGTACCGTACATATCCGCTATAGGCTTCACCACTGAAGCACACCCCCCACCTTGGATTCCAAGCATATCTGCATACCGTACTGCTCTACGGATAAGCCTTCGTACAAAGTATCCTTGGTCTGTATTTGAAGGATATATTCCTTCTGCGATAAGAAAGACCGCGGCTTTCATATGGTCGGCAATGATACGAAACGCTTTTGTGGTTTGCTCATCATCTCCATACTTCTTGTCCGAATGTTGTTCCAGATACGCAATAATGGGAGCGTGGCTCACTGCAACAATATCAGGCGTGTTTGTTACTGCCATGAGGATGCGTTCAAGTCCTCCCCCGAAGTCCACGTTCTGTTTGGGAAGTGTTTTAAATGTTCCATCCTCGTTCTTGAGATACTGCATAAACACACTGTTCCCAATCTCAAGATATCGCCCACAGTCACAGTTCGGGTGACAGTGCTCCCCGAATGCTTGATTATGCTCTACATCAAACTGGTAAAAGATTTCTGAATCTGGACCTCCTGGTTCTCCCGGAGGCATATTCCCTGGGACACCAGAGCGACTCCACCAATTTTTTTCTGCATTGTAGAAAAAGATTCTCTCACCATCTTTCATACCACGCTTAGACCCTTCCTCTTCTGAACCCATAAGCGCAGTTTCTGACGAAACGTTTTTCTCAGCAAACAATGATTTCCATATTTCTACCGAATCTACATCCTTGCCGATACCTAGCGATTCATCACCTGCAAATACAGTGACAAAAAGACGTTGTGGATCAAGTTCTAGTTCGTCAGTAAGAAACGAGTATATCCAAGCAAGTTGCTCCTTTTTCCAGTAGTCTCCTAGAGACCAATTTCCAAGCATTTCAAAAAAAGTCGTATGACGATTGTCACCAACTTCCTCTATGTCTCCAGAACGAAAACACTTCTGACTGTCTACAAGCCTCGTTCCCTTAGGGTGCACTTCACCAAGCAGGTACGGTACCAAAGGTTGCATACCACTGCCAGTAAATAGCGTCGTAGGATCATTTTCCGGTACCAGCGATGCAGAAGGTATGACCGCATGTGACTGAGCCTTAAAATGCGCTATATATTTTTCTCTAATAGTATTTAAATCCATAGTTTTTCCATAGTAATACACGAGTGGTACTAAATCAAATAGGAGTTTATGAATTTAGATAGGTACACCCTCTTTGGTTATAGCCCCTGCTGCAGTTGTTTTTGCTAAAGAAAAATCTATGTGTTTTTTTATAACCTTGTTTAGACCTAGAGAGGTCAGCGCAACAATATTGTCGACATACTCATCGATATATGAAACGGGTTTCCCATTGAGCAAGACGCCGAAGAGTACACTGCACATTCCTACCGTAGTAGAGAGGCTTATGTTAAATTTCCCCACAAGCTCTTCCTTGTGTTCTTCAAGTTCTTTTGGTCGCACTCCCCTCTCAATAAAGGTTTGAATAGTTTCCTCAAGTACAGGCCTACCCCTCTCATACACATCGTTAGGAAATATTGCTAGCGCTGAGAGATACCCCGGATACCCTGCACCAAAACTTTCTAGTGTTGCATATGACCCATACGTAAGATTTTTCTTGGTACGCAACGTGGTAAAGAGTCGTGAGCTTGAGGATGCGCCCAGGATACTTACTGCGACTTGCAATGCTCGAAAGTCGGTATCATCTTTTGTGATACTGAGCGGAATACCCACAAAGGTATCCACATTAAGCTTGTTCTTAATCGTCACTATGTCTTCCTTGGGCGCCGTCATATTGATACGTTCAACATGCAATTTTTGAACTGCAAAAGGAGAACGTGCTGGAAGCGTTTCAACAAGAGCTTGCAGAGACTGCATAATTTTTTTCGGTTGCACGTCCCCAACAATACACACCAGTGAACCAATCGAGGTAAACGTATTTGTATGAAAAGTATGAACCTCATTGTTAGTCAAGGCTTCGATTTCTTGCAAACTTTTTTTCGTAGAAGGTACCCAGTGCGGGTGTCCCTTGAGGTACATTGCTTGTCGAAGCGCAAGCATTGCTTGTGTGCGTGTGTCCTCCTGTGCATGATGGTACATAGTCTTCACTCGAGACCATGATGCCTTGAACTCTTCCTGTGTTATCACACAATTAGCCAACACCTCAAGCAAGAGCTCAAATGCTTCAAGAAAATATTCCTGTTGTGAAGCAAGTGTCACCAACAGGTGTGATTCGCTGTGTGAAATGTTTACTTTTGCACCGAGCGATTCAAACACATCGAGTACTTCTTTCTTTTTACGCAACGTTGTTCCTGAAGGGAAAAGATCGGCAAGCACGGAGACGACACTCTGTGTAGAATAACTCGCATGTATCCCCGCTCCTTGAAAAGCCATCATGCAAGTAACGACATCCTTCGTAGGCGTTTGTAACACATACACATCAGTCCCATTCAGCGACCGAGCGTAGTCTACAAGGTGTGCAAGTGGTTTACTCATGAGTCTTTTTGTTAGTGCGATAATATCCAACAGTCATACCCCTTTCTACAAGATACTTTTGTGCAACAACTTGTATCCCTTTGGTCGTCACCTCCTTAATAGTACGTGGCAAATCAAAAAAGAATTTCCAGTCCCCTGCCGCGATGGACTCATTTAGCGAAGAAAGCATCGCATAGTGTCCATCCCGTGAGAAAGCAATCTCTGTAGTGACCCCCGTGACCACATGAGCAAGCTCTTTATCAGTGACACCCTTTTCTATAATTTTGGCACACTCATCAAGAAGTGCTTTTTCAATTTTTTCATGAGCCACCCCTTCTGACGGAGTTGCGTACAGCATGAGTAATGAAGGGTCAAAAAAAGGCATGTAGCTTGACCACACTTCAGATGCCATTCCTGTATCAACAAGAGCTCCGTAAAGCCTTGAATTTTTTCCTTCTGCCAATATGGCGGTAAGTGCCATCACTGACGGTGTATCGCTATGCAATGCTTCCGGCACCTTGAATGCTATAGCAACAACATCTTTTGTCCCCTCACGGTTAATCTCCACAAATCGTCTCCCATGTTGCTCCGGCTCTGTTGTGTGTGGCTGTGGTATGCTCTTTGGTGATTTTTTGTGAACACCAAAATACTTAGCAATAAGTGACAGTGCTTTATCCTGTTCCACACTCCCAATGACCGTGACGACAGCATTGTTGGGATAATAGTAGGTATCGTAAAAATTCTTCAGTGCGTCCACCGACGCATGCTCAATGTCTGAAAGATACCCGATAGTAGAATGGTGGTAGGGGTGAGCAAGGAAAGCAATGGACCACATTTTCTCCTCTAGAAATTCCACTGGGTCATTACCTAAATGCATCGCATACTCACTCCGTACCGCAGGCAACTCTTCTTTGAGATCCTTCTTAGTGATACATGCATTGCGCATTCTGTCAGCTTCAAGCGATAGTGCAAATTCAAAATACTTTTCAGGAAGTACCTCATAGTAATTGGTACGATCCAGAAATGTACTCGCGTTCACAAGTGCTCCTTTTTTGGTCAACAATTCAAGTGTACTCTCACCATTTTTTGGTGGAAAATTCTTGGAACCCTTAAACATGAGGTGCTCAAGAATATGTGTAGACCCTGTGGTACCAGAGACCTCATGCCGACTCCCTACCAAGTAAGTAACCATGATTCCGACTACGGGAGCAGTATTGATGTGTTGATACAGTACACGCAAACCATTTTTTTTGAGTTCAAATTCTTGAATCCCATAGTATGTCCCAACATAGTTGAACGAGGCATGCCTCAAGCTTTTTTTTGAAGCTTGTGCTTTTTTAGACATAGAGGGGTAAATTATTCAAGAGTCACTTCAACGTTAGCTTTTTCGCGAAGTCCATCGACATACGCTTGTACGATTCCTGCACTCTTTTGGTTTACGATTTCAGAACGAATAAGTTCAGTCACTTGTTCAAGTGGTGGAGCGTCCTCTGCTTCACCTACTGTTGCTTTATAGGCTTCTGCGATTTCTGCATCTGTCACCTCAACCTCATCTATAGTTGTTTCAGCTTCGAGTAATTGACGTATAAGTAGCTCATTACGCATATTTGTACGTAGCTCTTCGTCGCTTATGCCCAGTGCTTCCAACTGTTGATTGAGGGCTTCTTGTCCTCCAAACTGTTCTACGAGTAATGTTATTTCTGCATTAAGCTCATCATCGCTTACTGTGTAATTTTTTGATTCTGCTTCTACAGTAAGAAGTTTGAGACTTATAAGATCATCGAGGAGTTGCAGCTCAAAAGCTGCATCTTGTGTAGGGTCTATAGAGTCTGGTGGGAGTGATCGTCTGACCTGATCTATTTTTTCGTCAAGCTCTCCTCGTGTAACCGTAATTTTGTCAGATTTTGCCACTATAGCATTTGCATCAAGTGCACTTGCTCCTGTGTCATCTACTGCCCCACTACCACCGAGCAAATCGAATTTCTTAACTGCAACTACTGCTATAAGAGCAAGGGCTAGAACACCAATCACAACCCATTTCAAAAGACCATTTTTTTGTTTTGGTCTTGCTACAGGCGCAGACTGTTCACTCGTTGTTTGATTATTTTCACTCATACGTTTTGATACTATGTTTCCAATATGAGAAAAGGATAACATGGTACCCCACTCTCTCCAAATACCTTATTAATTACCCTTTAATAAATAATTCGTCTTCTAGTACTTCTCCGGGTCGGAGAGGGATAAGATTTAATCGTACCGGTCCTCCATTCCATGTGGCGCTTAGAGCAGCATTTTCGTCTGCCTCAAAGGATACTCTAAAGGGAACCTCAAAAGGCTGGCTTGGGCATTCTTCACCCTCCAGCAATGTGTTGAAACGTATCTCTACACCAGGTGGAGTTGTTTCTGTGAAAAAAGTCTCAGCAACAAGTTTATGGCAAGGCGTAGGGACCTCAGTCACTCCAGCAATGGTATGTATGCCATCAACATATTGGTGACGGGCGGTCATTATTCGTTCTTCATTTTGTCCAGACTGCACTTGATCCGTGACAGGAGAAGGTATCTCCGTAGGTGAAAACACAAGCGTGTAGATAAACAACCCTATAGCAACTATACCCAAAAGTGCGACCAATATGACTACTTTTGTATTAATTCTATAATTCATGGTAGGTAAGGTTAGCTAATAACAGTCCTCGAAAGTATCTCGAAAGTTTGCTTTATTTATTACTCACTTTCTTCTCAAGATATCGTTCAAAGAACCACAAGCCGACACAAACAAATAAAGTGAGAAATGCTGCAAAGAGTGCAACGATATACATTTTAAAACCGACAGCCACTCCTATAGCAGAAGCGACCCAAAGTGCTGCAGCGGTCGTAAGACCTTTGAGTTCGTGTTGAAAAATAATAAGACCCGCTCCAATAAAACCAATACCAGTAACCACGGAACTCGCCATACGAAGAGGGTCGACGTTAAACATTTGGTAATTCTCTTGCATCACTATCTCACCTATAATAATGAAAAGACAGGAGCCGACCGCAACAAGACCGAACGTGCGCATTCCCGCTTCCTTCCCTGCTAGCAGTCTCTCAAAACCAAGAAGTGCTCCTAGAGTCAGTGCAACAAAAAGTTGAACAAAAATTTCTGGATCTACAGCAAATGTTTCCATCATAAATACCTTAAGGTTCCTCTATCACTCTATTCTCTCAAACAAAAGCCCCTAGCACAAGGCATCTATTTCCTGAAACAGTCGCGTAACCGATTGGGGGGATAGTCCAAGCGAATCTATCACATCCACATGTTCCCTGACCTGACGACACAATACTACACCTTGATCCATCATCCTCCGCTTGGTAAGTTTCGAAATGGTTGTCAAACAGGATATTGGGTGTAGCCTTGTCTGCTCTATAAGTTCACGTAAGTTCCCTTGAGCAGGGTAATCCCAACTTATGAGTTGCAAGCCCACACACGCTGCATACGCCTCTACCTGTTTGGTAAATTTTGTATTCGTTATCAAAAATTTATTAGTGAAGTCATTATCAGTATGAGCTCCACTTTGGGCAGCAATATCTTCAAATCGAGCTTGTACATATAATGCCACCTTTAAGTCCGACTTCACTCCAGTACTGTTATGAAATTTCACTTCAGCGCCAATGCGCTCGTTACCTCGCATTGCTACAACATCAAGCTCATGTTCAACACAACGACCTTGTGCAATAACGCGTGTTTTGGCGGTGTAACCAAGTGCGATATATATCTCTTTTAAAAAATCTTCAAATGGATAACCACTTGGACCAAGCTCAAGTAAAGCATGTTTTACTGAGTATCTCGCAGCCATATGACTTTTTATATCCTTAAGTCGAGCAAATGCTCTATGATAGATGTCTCTCGTCTGGTCACCTTCCGCAAGTTTAGAAGCTATCTCCTCTACTATTTCGTCTGCAGTTTCCTTCTCCGCACCGCTTCGTACCAAAGAACGAAAAAGTTTCTCAGAATTAAATAATTCTTGTTCACCATTAGCCTTGGTAATCAATATGTTGTGACTAGTCTGCATACACACGCAAAACAGCCGCTTGTTGGTCTTCGCCCTTCGAACGAAACTGGTCAATTGATACTACAACAAGCATCACAACCATTAACGCAAGAAAAAATGCTAAACGCAAAGTATGTTTATTTTCTGTACCCATACCTATATTCTAACGTGTTTCTATAGAGTAGCAATAGAGGCTATCCTAGTATTCCCCCACCCAAACAGATATCGCCAGAGTAAAACACTATACTTTGTCCTTCTGAAACATACGGTTGCACTTCATGAGGAGTAACCGAGTACCCTTTCAGAGGATGAGAAGTAACGGTAACAGAGAAAAGTTTTTGACGATACCTCAAACGTGCTTGACAATACTCTGCTGGTTTCGCTATCCAATGCACTTCAGTAAGTGGTATGGTATGCGGTGAACTAGGTAATGAAATATCTCTTTCTGAAACTATCACTGTATTATTAGAAATATTTTTTTCTACCACATACAGTGGGGGTGAGTCAGGACTTTTTAGAAAAACGGAAAACCCGTGTCGTTGCCCGAGCGTTAAAAATTCTGCCCCATCATGCGTTCCTATGATAGTTCCCTGCGTATCGAGAACATCACCTTTTCGTATAGGTATGTAGTGAGAAAGAAAATCTTTCATATTTATTTTTCCTAGAAAACAAACACCTTGACTATCTTTTTTTGATGCCGTGACGAGCCCCCTTCGATGAGCATGGCTTCGAACTTCTGCTTTTGTAAGATGGCCTACGGGAAAAAGTGTTCGAGAGAGTTGTTCCTGCGTGAGGTTCCAGAGAAAATACGTTTGATCCTTTTCTGTATCAATACCACTTAGTAAGTGGTATTCAGTATTCGTGCTTTCAGTCTTCACCGACTCGACGCGCGCATAGTGGCCTGTGGCTACAAAATCAAACTTTTTGTTTATCGCCCACTCGAAGAAACTGCCAAACTTTATATACTTATTACACATAACATCTGGGTTGGGCGTACGACCTTTTCGATACTCATCCACCAAGTACTGCACAACTTTCTCTTCATACTCTTTTGATAGATCAACAGTATGAAAAGGTATATGCAACTCTGCAGCAACTCGCATCGCATCTCTTCTCTCTTCCTTCCAAGTGCACGGTATCCAAGGGGCAGTCCATGTTTTAATGAACGCTCCCTCCACCGCATACCCAGCTTCCAGAAGGAGCATGGCTGATACGGAGCTATCTACTCCCCCAGAGAGCGCTACTAATACACGTTTCTTTGTGTTCATACGTATATGTTGTGCCATGAACAGGTCTATAAAGCAAGGCCAATTTAAAAACTACCTACCGCACAAATATGAGGTAGGTAGTTTCCTATTGAGAGTTTTTGATACCTTACTGACAACTTACTGCAATATTGGAAACATTGTTATTAACAATAGTTCCGACACCTCCAGCAACTCTGCAGTATTGTCCTGAAGGTTTGTAAGCGACAACGGCATATGAGGTATATTTTGCATACTTGGTCTGGAATGTAAACGAACCGTTGCTGGTAATATTCAACGTCTCCCCTTTGTTACTTCTGAGCACAAGCGTTCCTGAAAGACCACTCACTGTTCCACCTACGGTGTACGTAGCTGTTGTGGTAGTTGGTGGAGGAGTAGTGTTCCTGTGCCCGTACAGGTAACTTGGATATTTGTGACATTTGTAGAAATAATAGTTCCGTACGCACCAGCAACTCTACATGTTTGTCCTGAAGGTTGGGTGTAGACTACGACAGCATAAGGAGCATACTTCGCGAATTTGGTCTGGAATGTAAACGAACCGTTGCTTGTAACATTTAACATTTCACCTTTGTTACTTCTGAGCACGAGCGTTCCTGAAAGACCACTCACAGTTCCACCTACGGTATATGTGGTAGTTGTCGTGGTAGGTGGGGGAGTAGTTGTACCACCCGTTGTGCTGCCAGCATCAATGTACACCGTATCAACAGCTCTATACGAAAGGTTACCTGCAGCATCCTTTGCAAAACCATAGAGGAGGTAGTACTTCTTTCCGTCAGCGGCAAACGTATAACTTGTTTGAGGAGAAGAGCTCCAAGTACAATCAAGTGAGCTATTAACTGGAGAAATACAATATCCTGTTACACCTACATTATCAGTAGCAACAAATGTAGAGATAGGAACTGTATACGAAGAAGCTGTTGAAGGAATAGTAAAACTGGAAATACTTGGACGAGTAATATCACTACCACCGGTTGACGTTGGTACGCAAGAACGTGATAGCTGAGGAGTTCCACTTGTGCAACCTGTTGGATAAGAGGTTACTACTGTTCGAGTCTGTTGATAGTTTGTGCACGTTGACCATGCCGAGTATGTCCAACTTGTACATGTAGGAGTTGTAGTGTTTGAAAGAGGAATAAATTTGGTTTTTTCTTGAGAGTACGCACTTTCATTATTTGAAGTATCATAAGCCGTCACAGAAAAATAGTACGTCTTACCTTCCGTCAAATTAGAGATGACTTTTGAGGTTCCTGTGACAGACACATTATTGGTATATCCTCCGTTTCTTGGATGGGTAATTAAACCTCGACTCGCTGTACCATAGTACACCTTGTACCCAGCTAAATCTGATTCTGTGTTTGCATTCCAGTTCAATGTTGCTGATCCAGCTGCAAACGCAACATTTCCTAGCATGAGAAATAGTGCTGATAAGAAAAGTATTTTTTTCATAATATGATATTTATTAATTTACTTGTTGTCTCAATAATAAAATGTTAAATACGCTTGTAAATAGAGGATAAACATAAGGTGGGGATAAAATTTAACTACCCCAAACCAAATATCCAGTAAAGCATTACATACTATGGATTCATTAAATTTACATAATAATAAAACAACACTCTCTTTTCCTACTGTCTAGAAAAATAATCTATTATTTTAAGTGCAGTTTTTTTCCAAACAAATCTAATAACTATTTCCTTGTCTATTGTACACTGAATCCAGCTGGCACTGCAGGCGCTATAGCGTCACCAACAATGGGAGTTGGTGGCATAGTTGTAGGAGGACCTAGTGGTGGTTGAGTTGGCACACTTATCTGAGAACCATCTGTACTTACTTTCAAGTTATCTATCCAAAGGTACCATGTGTTTCCAGTAAAAGTGGTGTGGGAATAGCCACCAAATTCAATACTTTCAAAACCAGGAGTAGTAGCTGATCCAATAGGATTACTATTCATGTTTTTAACATGAGCATACAGCGTACCATTCCACCACACCTTTACCTCCCCATTACTTACTCCTCTGTCTGCGCGCTTAACCCATGCTTTATAGTGACCCCATATGCCTCCACGCATGTCTATGGCAGATGATTTTACTACGTGCTCTGTGGTGCAACCTGGCCCTGCATCCGACCCATCCCACCTTGCGGTACAGAGAGTATCCATGTTGTAAGCCACCTCTTTTTGTACATTTCCGTAGGCATCATATCCCAAGGTCATATTATTTTTATTTACCTCGAAAATACTTCCAAATAACTTAACAAAACTACTCCCACCACTAGGTGTACCTTGCATTTTTACGTCAAAATCTATGTAGTACTCATTTGATTTGAGGCTTGCAACATTTAAACTAAGAGCTTTGTCAGCAGTGCCTTGTACAGAGTATATGAGCCTTGCAGCTCCAGTGTTTCCCACCCCACCAGTTGATTGTAAGGTCCAATATGACCCATGGTTTAGTACTCCCCACGAACTGGTATTGAAGTCTGTATCTATAACTGTTGCAGCATGAGAAAAAGCTGGGGACAAAAAAATAAATAACACCAGCACCAAAATAACGTGAGAATATTTTTTTAAATTTGTGAATTTTTTTTTCATTTTGATGATAATAACTGGGAATTCTTTCATAAAACTAATCAAGATAAGATCGTCTGTTTACCAAATGTTCTGAGTAGGTATGTGCAATATGCAAAACTCCATCACGCCCATGCAAGTAAAAAAGTGCGTCGGTCTCGACAGGAGTAACTGCTGCTTCTATTGCTTCGAGTGACGGACTCCCAATAGGTCCTGGAGGTAATCCAGTATTCTTGTAGGTGTTGTAAAGTGACTCTGATTCAAGGTGAGAGTACTTTGGACTAAACGTATCCGTTTTTTCTATGAATCCGAAAACTGCATCAACCTGAAGTGGCATTTCTATCTGCAAACGATACCATAACACGCCCGCGATAATTTGACGCTCGTCATACTCTCTTGCTTCTTTCTCAAGGAGAGAGGCCATGGTAACCACTTCATGGACAGGCCTTCCAAAGGTGGCGATTTTTTCTTCCAATGTCTGGAGTCGCTCATAGAAAGTACGTTCCATAGTAGTAAGTATTTGCGATGTAGAAACGTTTGGAAGAAAGAAGTAGGTGTCTGGAAATAGATATCCTTCTTTCTCTTCCGCCAACATGAGGAACTCCGTCGTATCGAAACGCTCAAATTGTTCCTCAAAAATTTGTGCCATTTGGTATGTGGTCGCACCCTCAGGGATCGTCACGCGTACGGACTCAAGTCCAAAGTCACCATGCGTAAAGCGTTCTGCAACTTCGTGCAAAGTGAGGCGTTCACTAAAATAGTAATCCCCCGCACGAATTTGTTCATTATTATCGAAAATGGTGACATAGAAGCGAAAAGCTAGTGCACTTTGTACCACCTGTTCTTTTTGGAGAATGTTTGCCACTCCAGAAAGGGTTGCCCCCTCAGGGATAGTAATGATGGTCTTAATGGGGAAAAAACTCGGTGGTTGATACACACCAAACCAACCCCAGGCAGTCGTACCTATAAGAACCCCTACCAGCACCCCCACGAAAGGACCACGGTTTGATGGCCCCCGTGGACAGGATGCGCGACGTATCGCCCTAGCTTCCCACCATTCAAAAAACCTTCTGCTGTATTTTTTACAATCCATATCAAAATGATGTTACCGAGGAATGTTTGCCGGTGCTTGGGCACGGGTGGAAGAAATTCTCTGCATAGTTGGAGTTTTCGCCACACTTCCAGGGATATGAAAAAGTGTCGCAAGCTCTTCGCTTGTCAACATAAAATTTCTAAACTCGTACGGGGGATGGAACCATGAACGAAGTCTATATGCGTCAATAATTTGCACCTTTTTCTTGTTTTCCCGAATACCATTAAAGTCTTGCCACGGATAGTTGAATGCGGGTTGCCAACGAGAACCGTTCGGTACCACCGAATTAAAACCAGGGCTACCAAAAGGCTGCCAAAGGGCCATAAGTCCTGGAATGTTCGTACCATCAAAATGTTCACGTTCCGCAATATATATGCCCCGTATTCCAACATCCCAATGGTTACTTGAAAGACCTATTCTGTTAATTGCTTGCACGCGTTTTATTTGCTGATCACTTAATGTTTTACCGGTGTTCCCATCTGGAAAAATAATCCTCTCTTCGGGATTTGAGCGTATTCGAGACACTTCCTCTCTGGCGTAGTCTATGTATGATTTGCGATTCCGAATAAAACCAAAAGTAAGATCCTCCTTCTTGTGTGCTCGCGCAAGAATCTGAATCCAGATATGTTCACCTTTTCCAACACTTCCAAGGTACTCAAACAAGTGCGACATCGGATCAACTTTTTCTTCCTCCTTTGCAGTCGTCAGGTCTAACTTAAAATCTATGTAACAGCGGATAGGTACACCTATAGGAGCAGCAAGGGTAAAATCGGAACCAAAACTATCATACTTTTCAAGCGAGTAGTTTATTTTTGTCGTGTAATCTTCAACTTCAATTAATTCCGCATCCGGATAATGTGCATAGAAACTTCGTTCAACGGTTTTTCGGAACTGCGCCCGTACCCATACATACATGTGTACCTGTCCCTCGATAGAAACGAGCTCAAAGGAGTACCACGTCCGTACTTTTCCAAGCCATAAACGATCGACAAACGTTGACTCACCACTCCGCAGACATAAACCATCAAGCACCGCTTGCATAGCCGCAGGTGATTTCCTCATTTCTTGAGGCAAACGAATTTCAAGAAGGATGTGCTTCTGTTCTGAAATAAATCGTGCTCGAACATACCTAAGCCATACATGCCAAAAAGTGACAGCAAGTACGGGAGGGCCCCAGTACGGTGAGTAACGCAGAATATACCCCAACACCGTTCCAACGCGCGCAAATTGCTCCCAAATAGAAGGTAGTTGTGCAAGAAGCAGATTATCCATACTGTATATAGTAGTATAGCAGAGTAACACAAAGAAGTGGTCACTTCACCCGTGGACTATCTTGAGTAATAAGCCTTGAGTAAGACGAGAGTTGTGAGCACAGAGTTATAAGCCGAGAGACGTGAGCCCTGAGCCGAAATTGAAAACCAAAAGAAATGAGCAAAGAGCCTTGAGACAAATTTAAAATAAATAAATACTAGAATTAATACTTGTATTAATTCTAGTATTTATTTCTTGAACTCAGGGCTCAGAACTCTCTACTTACTATTGCACTTTTTTTTCTCGAAGGAAATATCGTCCCTCCTCATCGCGACCAAATCGTACGGAATCTTGCAGATTTATAAAAATGGTATTGTCTTTGACATAACGCTCTTTTCTGACTGCATCAATGACGTCGTCACGAACAAGTGGACCTTGTCGAGAAAGTATCTCTGCGATGACATCACGGACTGGACCTGCGCTGTACCCCCATTCCTTGAGAGCGTAAATTCCTCGTCCCACAAGTACAAAACGATCATCTTTAATTAGCTCATTATGACATGTAGCTTCATGAGCCTTACGGTTGAAAAGTTCAGTAATGGTTGATGCAACTTCTCGGAAATGCATAGGTGAGCCATGTCGCTTAATAACAAGGTATGCATAATCCCTCATACCTTTTGCTCGCACATTTGGAGAATGCGCTCTTCCCCACTCACCAAGGGGATTTTTATCAATACTCTTACTGAGAGAAAGCCATCGTTTTAGTATTTCTTTGTCTTTGTACTCATGGTTAACTTCCTGTAATTCTCTAAGAAATGCATCTATAAGAGAACTCTCGTCAACAAGTTCATCGTCATCAAGTGAATCGTACAAACGACGAAGTGAGTTATGTACCTTATCGGCTATATCTTGGTCAATGTGCCAACGATGATGAAATTCTTCAGTCTCTTTTTCCTTGGTAAAGGCTTCCCCGAGTACCAACATAACATGAAGATGGTTTCGCGTACTCTTGTCTTTTGCAAGTGACTCAAGGAGCTCTTCTTCAGAGATAACTATTCCCATACTAGCGATAATATCCTTCAGCTCTACAAACGCAGCTTGTTCACTTTTATATACATCTGACTTACGAATCATCGTAAGAGCATAGTTTTCAATCTGACGCACACGCTCTCGTGTGATTCCATACTCCTTCCCAATAGCCTCAAGTGTCACTGGAGAAGTGTTCTTTCCTAAGCCATAGCGACTTATAAGAACATTTTGAGCTCGTTCAGGGAGAACACTAAGCAGTTTTTTAATGACCGCTTTTGGTTTTATAGTGAGTTTATCAGCCATATGTTTATGAATGCGTTGTTTGTTAGTAATGTAAACTTTAGTTTTGTACTTTATTTCGTGCGATTCGTCGGATGTATGGAAAATAGCACACCTCAATGGTTCCGTCAAGTATTTTTTTCCTGTGTGACAAAATTAACAATCTTCCCCAGAACAACTATTTCCCGTACTATTTCTCGGCCTTCGAGGTGTGGTTTGACGGTGACAACCTGTTTTGCAAGCTCTTTAAGCTCCACCTCACCTGTCGTAGGTAGTGCAGTAAAAGACCCTCGCACCTTTCCATTTACTTGGACCGCTATTGTCGCCACAGCCTCTTGTATAATTTTTTCATCATAGGTAGGCCAGACCTCTTTATGTATAGAGTGCTTGTGTCCAAGCTTTTCCCACAATTCCTCAGTGAGGTGCGGTGCAAAAGGTGCAAGAATTGTAACAAGTATTTTATACTCCTCTCTCTGTACAGTCGCACGTTTTTCCATATCGTTCACCAATATCATGAGCTGGCTGATTGCGGTATTGAAATCAAAACTTGCTATATCTTCATCGACTTTTTTAATAGTCTGATGAAGTAATATATTGTTACCCTCACCTGCAAAGTCTATTTTTTCTTGTAGCCCGTTTACCCGTTCAAGGAAGCGCCGTGCACCAACCATATGGTCGGTAGACCATGCTATAGCTTGGCCAAAAGGTCCCATAAACATTTCATAAATACGCAAAGCATCAGCACCCATTTTGGAAACCACGTCATCTGGATTGATAACGTTACCCCACCGCTTACTCATCTTCCTTCCATCTTGAGCAAGTATTAACCCAACGGTATACAATTTCTGATACGGTTCACTGGTAGTAACGGCACCAATGTCATATAAAAACTTATGCCAGAAACGAGCATAGATGAGGTGTCGTGTGGCATGTTCCATTCCACCCACATACACATCAACAGGAGACCAGTAGGCCTCTTTATTTTTATCAACGAGCGCCGTATCGTTTTTTGGATCTATGTATCGCAAGTGATACCACGATGATCCTGCCCATTGTGGCATTGTGTTTGTTTCTCTTTTTGCTTTGCCTCCGCACTTTGGACATTCTGTATGTACCCAATCTTCAATACTCGCAAGAGGTGATTCGCCGGTACCTGTTGGTTCATACGATTCGACGTCGGGAAGCAATACGGGTAAATCCTCCTCTCGCACAGGTACTACTCCACAGGAGTCACAGTGCACTACTGGTATTGGCTCACCCCAATATCGCTGGCGAGAAAACACCCAATCCTGAAGACGGTAATTTATCGTAAGTTCCCCACCTACTAGTTCAGTGATTTTTTTCTTGGCTTCTTCTGATGAAAGTCCTGAAAACTTTCCTGAATTCATCAATACACCTTCTCCCGGAAGTGCTTCTTCCTCCTGCAACAAACGCCAAATCTGTTTTTGATGGTCTGGGGTGAGTTTCTCCAACACTTCCTGTTCAGTCACCCAGGTAAGGGTATGTTTTGCTTTTTCTTCGTCAGGAATTTCTCCTTGGTTTTTACACGTATCTACTTCCGCAAGAAATACATGGGACAAAGCGAGTCGGTTCTCTTTCTTGTGGGAAGCACAGTACCTCGCTGCGGTAATCCAACGTAATTTTTTTGTAATCGAAATTCCCTTGAGCGCAACTTCTTCTTCTATTTCTGCATAGACTGCGTCTTCGGGTGTTTGCCCTTCTTCTACACCACCCATAATACCTGTTGTAATTCCCTCAAGCGTGCCATGCCAGTCGAGAAGCGCATACATTCCCGTTTCTTTGTTTTTTAGAAATACTATCACCGTCTCACGTTTCACTTCCTTATACCCCTCTTGAGGTGGGTTGTTCGTATCATCTGCGTATGGAATTACCACTTGCTCTATTGGGAGATTATATTTTTTTGCGAACGCGTAGTCCCTCTCATCGTGCGCGGGTACCGCCATGATTGCCCCAGCACCATATCCTGCGAGGACATAATCAGAAATGTATACCGGTAACTCTTTGTTGTTTGCAGGGTTGCGAACTACCAAACCTTCAAGTAGTACTCCTGTTTTTTCTTTACCAGCAGTGGTACGTTCAATATCTGTTTTTTTTGATGTTGTTTGTATATACGTTTGCACTTCATCGGCATTCCCGATACGGGGCATATGCTTTGACACCAATACATGTTCAGGTGCCAGTACCATGTACGTTGCACCAAAAAGAGTATCGGGACGCGTGGTGAACACTTCGACAACATCTTCAGTATTCACAACAGGAAAGCGTAGTAACGCTCCCTCACTTCTCCCTATCCAGTTACGTTGCATTTCTTTTACTGAGTCTGACCAGGGCAAAGCGTCTAGGTCTTGAAGCAACCTGTCCGCATACGCAGTAATACGTAGTACCCATTGTCGCATTGGTTTTTTTTCTACAACGGTACCACATCGTTCACACACGTTTCCGTCCAAATCTTCATTTGCTAGTCCTGTCTTACAGCTTGGACACCAGTTTATCGGCTCATACGACTCGTACGCCAAGCCTTTTTTGAAAAGTTGGATAAAAATCCATTGTGTCCATTTGTAGAACGCTGGGTCAGTAGTGTTTATTTCTCTTTTCCAGTCATAGTTAAAACCGATTTTTTCCAGCTGTTCTTTAAACCGTGCAATGTTTTTCTTTACTGCAACTGCAGGATGGACTTTATTTTTAAGTGCATAATTTTCCGCAGGAAGACCAAACGCGTCCCACCCCATAGGATGCAGTACATTCATCCCCTGCATGGTCATGTACCGAGCATACACATCTGTCGCTATGTACCCTTTCGGATGTCCAACATGCAGACCTTCTCCGGATGGGTACGGAAACATGTCAAGTACGTAACACTTTTTCTTATGTGTATCATCAGAGACCTCATATGTCCTTTCGTTCTGCCATTTTTTCTGCCATTTCCTTTCTATTTCTTTATGGTCAAATGATTTCATGCTTTTCCAGTTACGCTTAGTAAAAAATCCTGTGGTCGTGATACGATATATATACATTTATACTATAGAGTCATAACTATACAATGAATTTGAACAAAACCAAAAAGTACCAACATTTGTTTTTTGATTTAGACAACACGCTCACACGGAGCAGGTCTCCTATCACCTCAAAAATGCGAGAGCGTCTGCAAGCTCTTGAACAAGATATTGTTGTTATAACGGGCGCAAGCCTTGAACAGCTTCGTTCACAACTAAGACTTTTCAATTTAAAAGAGGGTCAAACCTTTTTTAATAGTTTAACGTATTCTATTCTTCTAAATTTCTAATTATAGCTAAAAGTTCAGCTGTCTTTACCTCCATCAATTCATTTGTTTTTGCTTCAAGATTCAATCTAACTACTGGTTCAGTGTTTGAAGCTCGTACATTAAACCACCAATCTTCAAAATCTATTCTAATTCCATCTAGCTTATCAACTTTTCCCTTAGCGTATTTTTCCTCTAAGTTTGCCAACACAACATTTACATCAGTAACTTTCGAATTAATTTCTCCTGAGTGAAAATATCTTTTCAAATCTTCCGTCAATTTTGACATTGTCATGCCGGTCTCATTCAAAAGATTTATAAGTGTCACAACTGCTAGTGTTGCTAACTCTGCTTTTGAATTTTCTTCGAAATAATAGTGTCCAGAAAGTTCACCTGCAAAAATTGCACCTTCTTCACGCATCTGTTTTTTGATTAATGAATGACCAACTCGGGAACGATTAACAATTCCACCTGCTTCTTCAATAACCTCTTTAACAGAATTTGAACCTCTTAGATCCATTAATATCTTACTACCTGGATGTTTTTTTAAGATTTCCTTTGCTAAGAGCGCTGTCACAAAATCCATCGGAACAACTTTTCCCTTTTCATCGATAAAGCCAACTCGGTCTGCATCTCCATCGTAAGAAACACCGAGATCGGCACCTTCTTCCAAAACCTTTTTTTGCAAAACTTTTAGCGTTTCAGTCTTCAAGGGATTTGCTTCATGATTCGGAAAAGAAGCATCATACTGGTCGTATAGATAAACTTTTTCAACCGAATCACCCATATTTTCCAGCACCTCTTTATCCAAAATTCCCATTGCGTTAGCAAAATCAACTACAATTTTTTTCTTTTCTGTAGCAACCTCTTTATTAAAAAACCCTGTAATATAGCCTACATATTTTTGTTTCAAGTGTTCATCTTCCAGAACACTCCCTTTGTCTTCCACAAGTTTAAAATTGCCCTCAAGTGCTAACTTTTTTATCTCCTCCATTCCGCTACCCTCACCAATCGGTACAGCACCCTTGAAGCAAAATTTCATCCCATTATACTCTGCTGGATTGTGTGATGCTGTGATGATAACACCTGCATCCACATCTAGATTCCAAGAAGCAAAATAAAGCATTGGGGTTGTTGAAATTCCAATTTTTATCACATTAACTCCTCCATCAGTCATACCTTCAATCATTTTAGCCTCCAGACTATCTGAAGACTTTCTAACATCCTTACCAATCACAATCGTTTTTGCTTTTGTAAAACTAGCCAAAGCACGCCCAATACTATAAACGGTATCTTCGTTTATTTCACTAGGATACACACCTCGAATGTCATACGCCTTAAAAATTCCTGGATCAATTTCCATGTTTATTTGTTTTTTTTATAAAAGACTTTCCTGCTATCTCATTGATAGTTTCAATTCTAACACGCAAACATTTTTGAGATAAGCTGATTTGATTCTAAATGCGTTCAATTTACTTGAAAAAATATCACAAGCTGTAACATTGAGGAAATCAAAATTAAGTTTTTTAGTGCAGTTCAAGGTGTCCGAGTAAAAATGTTTTAAGATGCAATCTTGTCCTCAAGTATCCGAGAAATACGTTTTGGATGTGAACGCGGTCGCGATGAACGTGTGGGTATAGGGTGAATACCTTACCGTTCTAACTTCTTTACCCATTTCGTGATTGTTCCAGGGGACACTCCAAAGCGACGTGCTGCAGTACGTATACCATGTCTGCGTCACGACGTACTTTCGGTGCTTGTGGATTATTTGTATATGCCATATGAATGAACAGTACCTTAAGAGGTGTTTCCAAGCTATTGAACCATAACGTGTGCGTTGACATTGTCCATTTAATAATTTAATCTCCATCTCAGAAAATTAGAACCCTTTGTATTTAAAAAACATTTTACTCTGGAGGGAAAATGCCGAATTATGCGGAACACTACGGACTGTCCGTAGTGGTAATAGGACTTTTGTGCCTTACAGTCGCAATAAGTTTATTCATAAATGACGAAACTGGCTTGGGAATAGGATTCACTATTGTCGCATTATTCTCTTTCTACTGTTCTTTTGTATTCAGAGATAAGGCGGAATCAAAAAAAGAAAAAAACGAGGAATATACTCCTTAACAAGGAAACCACCCTGTCAACATGACGGGGTGACTTTTTTATAGGAGTAATACTGCGAGTAATATTTTACGAGAGCCCTATACTAGAGCAAATCTTCAGTACAAGGCGGAGCAACAGAAATATACCAAAAATGCTTGGTGGTTAAAATATAATTTTCTAGTGCAGTTAAACTTGTCCCGCCGTAGCTCCCTTAGGAGCGAAGGAGGAGGCGCTCGAAAAAAAATAATTTAAAACGTGTGAATAATACTTTGAGAATTTTTTTTCGATGAGCAACGCCGAAATGCGTCAAAAATTCTTAATGGTTAAGATTTGATTCTTGAGTGCAGTTCAAGGCGCTCAAGTAAAATATTGTGAGCTGTATGAATAATACTGCGAACAATATTTTATGCAGAGCAACGCAGAAATACGCCAAAAACCACAGTAGTTAAAATTTAATTTTTGAGCATAGTTCGAGGCGTTCGAACGAAATGGAACGAGATGTATGAATAATACTTCGAGAGACATTTCGTGAAGAACAACGATGAAATATGCCAAAAATTATATTTTAAAAATGATGACGTCCCCATCTTGGACTACATACTCTTTTCCTTCCAACCGCAGTATCCCCTTCTCCCTCGCCACTCCGTACGAACCCGCGGTCAGCAACTCCTCCCACCCTATCACTTCTGCTCGAATAAACTTGTCTTTAAAATCTGTGTGTATTGCCATGCCCGCAACTGGTGCTGTCGAACCTCGTTTAATAGTCCACGCCCTCGTCTCGGGTTCCCCTGTCGTAAAGTACGTAATGAGACCGAGGATGTCGTATCCTGTGCGTATGAGGTCGTTGATACCGTTATCGAGCACACCGTACTCTTGGCGGAACATGTCTCTGTCCTCGAGCGCTAGCTCGTTGAGTTCTCCTTCAACACTCGCATCTACACAAACATACTTTGCTTTTGTTTCTTCAAAGAAAGACATGAGTGTGTGCCATCGTTCGTCATTTTGCTCATCAAAATTAAAACCACCGGCTTTCTTGTTAAGAACATAAACGATAGGTTTAATAGTTATGAGACCCAAAAGTTTCAAAAGCGCAATGGCGTCATCTGAGACATTTCCTAAAAGAAGTTTTCCTGCTTCAAGTATTTGCGATGCATTAAGTAACACCTCTTTTTCATAAATTGCATCTTTATCACCTTTTTTAACATCACGCTCAAGTGTACCGAGACGCTTCATTACCGTCTGTAGATCAGCGAGCACAAGCTCAAGGTTGATAACCTCGATATCTTGTAGTGGATCTACCGCCCCACTTACATGGGTAATATTTGAATCATCAAATATTCGCACCACCTCAGCAATAGCATCAGTCTCGCGAATGTTACTTAAAAACTTATTACCAAGTCCCTCCCCAGTGCTCGCACCCTTCACCAATCCTGCAATATCGACAAACTCCACGATAGCAGGAATTGTCTTCTTCGATTTACTCATTTCACTCAAGCGGTCGAGACGCACATCAGGAACGGCGACAACACCGACCGAAGGATCGATGGTGCAAAAAGGAAAGTTTTCCGCAGCAACAGCTTTTTCCGTAAGCGCATTAAAGAGCGTACTCTTGCCTACATTGGGTAACCCAACAATACCTATAGATAATGACATGACGAGAATAGTAGCAGTAACAGGCGAAATAAGCGAACATTGACTGAACAAGTACGTATGGTACTGTTTTCTGAGGCAAAATACGAACACTAAAACAAAGAATGGAGGTGTACTGTGACAACTAAGAAACCTGTTTACAAAATTGAAAATCTTGTAGTTCTCCAATATGCGTCAAACATCTGCTATACAGAACTTGTAAAGCTTGAACTCGACAAACTTCCAGATGGAGTACTTTCAGTAGATCTTAACGAGGGTACATGGGAAGCAGATATTCCCAATTTTTGCTACTCAACCAAAAGAACATTACGATTTGGAGATGAGAAACGAAAATGTCCTGACAGTTGTCGATTTGGCACCATTGGAATATATGACAAATCGAACATTGTTCACCTTAATACCATGCTACATGACGCGCAGGATGCAACAGAAGAAACTCTTGTGCATTATGATTGAAAACATTTCTGTTTTGTTTTTTTACAAGGACCCTTGACGGGTCCTTTGTGTTTTTATTTTAATGCTTCTTGAAGCTCTTTTTGATATTTCTTGCTCACCTCCATCATTGCGAGCATTTGATCCTTTCCCTCCTTTTTAATCTTATGCTCCATTTCTTTTGACATCTTCATAAACAGGTCTGGGTTATTGTCGAGAAGCTTCATAATCATCGCCTGCTGATCCTTGGGCATGTTTTTAAGCTGTCGCTCCGCCGCTTTTTTAATAAGAAAGTTTTTTATTGACATAATACTTACGTTTATTTGAAGTAGGTGCTAAGTGTAGCACAACATTTCCACTCATTGAAGTAGTAATGGTGGTATGTGAATTCGACCATCAAATGCGCAAAGGTTTTTCACTTGTCTTCTATACTGTACGTAACCTATTTCCTCTACCTTACGGTTAACCGTAAGGTAGAGGAAATATACAAACTCTTGTTTATGCATACAAACAAAATCGAGAATACGAATTAGCCTTGGAAAACATGTCTAGAGAAGCATCGTAACATTCTTCCCTGTCACCTCAAGGACGCCTCCATCAACATCATGTGTAAAGACTTCTTTCGTATCCTTTTTGACCACGAGTCTGCCATGGTTAAGTGCTGTTACAAGCGGTACGTGATGAGGAAGAATCGTGAGTTCACCTTCAGCACCCGGTGCAGTGACTGAGTCTGCTTCCCCACTCCATAGAATTCCGTTTACTTTTACAATATTTATTTGCATGGTAATTACTCTTTTTCCTTGAGCACGTCGTCAATACTTCCTTTCATGTAAAATGCATTTTCAGGTTTGTCGTCATGTTTACCTTCTGCAATTTCCTTAAAAGAGCGTATCGTGTCCTCAAGTGACACATAGGCACCTGGAGTACCGGTGAAGACCTCGCCTACGAAGAATGGTTGGGAAAGGAACTTTTGAATCTTTCGTGCCCGATTCACGAGGAGCTTATCCTCATCTGAAAGTTCCTCTGTTCCGAGAATAGCAATGATATCCTGTAAATCTTTGTATCGTTGCAAAATACGCTTCACCTCATTGGCAACTCGGTAATGCTCCTCTCCAATAATGGTGGGATCAAGCGCTGTCGATGATGAGCCAAGTGGGTCAACGGCAGGATAAATAGCAAGCGCTGCCATCTCACGAGAAAGTACCACTGTAGAGTCCAGGTGTGAGAAGGTTGTAGCAGGTGCGGGGTCGGTAAGGTCATCCGCTGGTACATACACTGCCTGTACTGAAGTAATAGAACCTTTACTCGTAGAGGTGATTCGCTCTTGAAGCTGCCCCATCTCCTCAGCAAGCGTTGGCTGATATCCCACAGCACTCGGCACACGCCCGAGGAGTGCAGATACCTCAGATCCAGCTTGTGTAAAGCGAAAAACGTTATCCATAAAGAAAAGCACATCCTTTCCTAGTTCGTCTCGGTAGTACTCAGCAAGGGTAAGTCCGGTAAGTGCGACACGAGCTCGAGCTCCCGGTACCTCATTCATTTGTCCAAACACAAGTGCCGTTTTATCCAACACACCTGAGTCTTTCATTTCGTGATAGAGGTCATTTCCCTCACGCACTCGCTCACCCACCCCAGCAAAACAAGAGTAACCTCCGTGTTCCGCTGCAATGTTACGTATAAGCTCCTGAATGAGTACCGTTTTGCCCACACCCGCTCCTCCGAAGAGACCAACCTTTCCTCCCTTAATAAAAGGCACCAAGAGGTCTACCACTTTTATACCCGTTTCAAACACTTCAGTCTTTGAGGACTGGTCCTTGAAGAGTGGAGGTTCACGGTGAATAGACCAACGAGCTTCGCTCTTGACCTCACCAAGCCCGTCAATAGGTCGACCAACGACGTCAAACATTCGTCCAAGTACACTCTCACCGACAGGTACTGAGATAGGCGCACCGGAGTCGGATACTTCATCGCCTCGCTTGAGTCCATCGGTACTCGCCATAGCAATGCAACGTACCTGTCCTAAACCTAAATGTTGCGCCACCTCAAGAGTCATAGATTCTCCTTCTCTTTCAGGGTTGCGCACCAAGAGTGCATTTCGTATTGCTGGGAGGCCGTTTTTGAATTCAACGTCTACAACAGTTCCGATTACTTGTGAGATTATACCTTTCATACTTGTTTGGTTACTAATGATTGTAATAAATAATTCTATTAACGCATTGCCTCAATACCGCTTGTAATTTCCGACACTTCGGCTGTAATACTTGTTTGCCGTTCTTTGTTAAAGACTAAAGTTAACTCTCGGGTCAAGTCGCGTGCACGATCACTCGCACTCTTCATCGCAACCATGCGTGCGCTGTGCTCACTTGCATTTGCCTGCAGTACCGCATGATACAAAAGCACTCCTATAAGATACGGCAAAAGCTCATCCAACACCGCTCGTGCATTTGGCTCGAAAAGGTATTCAATATTTGCGTCACCCTTCGTATCGTTTCGAAGTTCGCTATATTTCCCTCGCGCAGGAACAATACCTTCAATAAGTTCATCTACCGCAGCGAAAGAAATAGGAAGCAGTCGGCGTACTACAGGTTTTTGACTAAACGTGGATTCAAAGTTTCCATACACCAACATGACTCTGTCATACATCTCTCTGGTGTAATCTTTGATAAGCATTTCTGCGAGTGCGCTCGGGTCTCCCATAGGCACACCTTCTCCCCATTTTTCCAAATGTTGAATAACAACGTATCCTCTTTTTTCAAAATACTCGTGACCCTTTTTCCCGATAGTAATAATACTGACATGGTCTTTCTTCTTATCCCACCCCTTTTTTACAAGGTGGTCATGTGCTGCTTTTAACACATAATTGTTCAATGATCCCGCAAGTCCTCGGTCACTGGTTATTACTATCATGAGCTCGTTTCTCTTTTCGTTGTGTGCTTTTACCAGTGGGTGATTTTTGGTCGTACCGAGTTGGGTAAGTCGTCGCAAAAGTCCGACAGCATGGAGGGCAAAAGGGCGCATCTCGATAGCGACTGCTTGGCTCCGGCGCATTTTTACCGCAGAAACAGCCTCCATCGCTTTGGTCACTTGATGGATCTTGGAAATTGCTCGTATTTTTATTTTTACATCTTTAAGCGACATAGTGGGTGTACTATACGGTGAAGTGTTCCGGATGGGCGTTTGTAAATTGTTCGTACGCCTTCACCAGTGATGCCTTGGTTTCGTCAGAGACTTCACCACTTGCACGTATTTTTGCAAGTGTCTCGGCATACTGATTTTCAAGGAATGTTGCGAGCTTAACGGAGACCTCAGCTGTTTGCTCTACTGAAACAGTTTTAAAAAAACCTTCGTTTGCAGCAACAATTATGGCAACTTGTTTCTCTACTCCAAGTGGGGAGGAATGTGGTTGCTTCAACACCTCGACAAGCCGAGCGCCTTTATCAAGTCGTTTTTTGGTATCTTCATCAAGGTCTCCTGAGAATTGCGCGAATGCTTCCAACTCACGATACTGTGCAAGCTCGATACGCATTTTACCTGCGACTGATTTCATGGCTTTTGTCTGAGCAGAACTTCCCACGCGAGACACGGAGAGTCCGACATTGATAGCAGGTCGCACTCCTTTGTTAAAGAGGTCAGTCTCGAGAAATATCTGTCCGTCAGTAATTGAGATTACGTTCGTTGGTATATAGGCGGAAACGTCACCTTCTTGGGTTTCGATAATAGGAAGTGCAGTAATAGAGCCTCCTCCCAACTCCTTGGAAAGTTTTGCAGATCGTTCAAGCAATCGTGAATGAAGGTAGAAAATATCTCCTGGGAATGCTTCTCGTCCTGGTGGGCGACGCAAAAGGAGCGATACTTCTCGATACGCTACTGACTGCTTTGAGAGGTCATCATAGATGACAAGGACGTCTTTCCCTTTTTCCATAAAATATTCCCCCATAGTGACACCCGCATAGGGTGCGAGGAATTGAAGTGCCGCTGGATCACTTGCCGGTGCATCCACAACTATGGTGAAATCCATCGCTCCAGCGTCCTTAAGCTTGGCGACAATACGTGCGGTTTTAGACTCCTTTTGTCCAATCGCAACGTATATACAAATAGGTCGAGTAGCTTCAGGTTCGTTAATTTGATTTAAAATAGTATCAACAGCAATAGTCGTTTTCCCGGTAAAACGGTCTCCGATAATAAGCTCACGCTGACCGCGTCCGATAGGAATCATTGAATCTACCGCCTTGAGTCCTGTGTGCAATGGCTGTTTAACCGGTGCACGCTCAATAACGGGATGAGCAGGTCGTTCAACCGGATACATCTTCTCTTCTTTAATAGGACCTTTTCCATCAATCGGTTCACCAAGTGTATTTACCACACGCCCAATAAGAGCTTCCCCGACCGGTACCGAGAGGACGCGACCTGACGAGCGTACTGTCATACCTTCCTTCACACGACGCGTATCACCGAGGACCACCACACGCACTGCATGTTCTTCGAGGTTAAGTACCATACCAAAGACACGGTCTGTGTCTCCTATCGAGTCTGCAAGCGAAGCATCACTTGAAATATCAAACTCAAGCATTTCTGCCATGAGGGCATTGGGAAGTCCGTCTATTTCGGCAACACCATCCCCCACTGAAACAACAGTACCAATACCTTCTGGCGTTGGAGCTGAGTCAAATGATTCTATTTGTTTGCGTAGTTTTTCTACGATAGTAGTGGTCATATCGGTACTTATTGGTTGTTAGTAATTAGATTTGTATACAAAGTAAGTAATGAACGTTTATAGGTGCGATCTATTCGATGTCCCTGCGCACGCACTTCGTAACCCCCAATAAGTGTCGTATCAACGAGTATCCTTTTGGGGAGTGGCGTAGCATTGAGTGTCCGAATATCAGCTTCTATTTTATCATTCTGAGTTTCCGCATCGCCAAGGTTCGCAACGCGGATAACGATCTCCGCAGCATTATTGCGTTGTGCAAAAAGCTTATCGAGCTCGCGTACGACGGCAGGAAGTAGTGCAAGATGCCCCCTCTTCGTAAGGAGTGTCTGAAACTGTGTGGCAATACGGTCTAGCTCAGCATCGCTTTTTGCGCGCGTTGCTAGAAAGAGTGCTTCTGCGTACTGTTTTGCTTTCATCCCGTTAGAGACAGGTCACAAAATGACCGTCGATTACACTGATAATGTTTGTTCCTTGTATATTTTTCATGATACTGACTCTATTCATAGTTCAATACTTTCACGCCTAAATTGCGTTATTTACTGTTTCGAAGTGTTTTTTCAATACCAAGAACAATAAGACGAGAAATCTCTTCTCTACTCTCTTCAAGCGCGCTTCGTTTTATCTCTTCACTCTTCATACTTGCTTCAACAAGCATACGCTCGTATTTTTGCTGACCTTCTTTTAAAAGTTCAGCTTCTTTCACCTTTCCTGTCTCGCGAGCAGTCGCAACTATTTTTTCAGCTTCAAGTGAAGCGTTTGCCAAGATGTCTGTTTTCTTAGAATCGACATCCCGCAACGCACTTTCTGCTCTTTCAGCATCCGCAACCCCTTTTATGATTTGTGCACGACGAGACTCAATAAGATTTACAAGCGGACGGTACAAAACATATGACAAGATACCAAGCAAAATACCAAAGTTCACAATTTGAACAATAAGTATTTTCCAATCAATACCAAATGTGTTTATGAGTTGTTCCATACGTATAAAGAGTTTAAGAAGCTGTGTCTATGACACTCACAGCCCTTATTGTTATGTGAATTTGATAATAAATCCTACGACGAGTGCAAAGATTGCAAGTGCTTCTGTAAACGCGATACCAATAAACATGGTTGTTTGGATTTTTCCAGATGCATCTGGGTTACGACCAATGGCTTCAAGAGCTTTACCAACAAGGTTACCGATACCCATAGCTGGACCGAACACGCCGATTCCGACGACGATAGCCATGGCTAGAGCCTTCATTGCTTCAATATCTTCCATAGAAAGTATGATTAGTTATTAAATAATATGTGAGCTTGGAATCTCCACGCCCATGTAAAATTCGAACATGTTCGAATTTTACATGGAAGCAGGTGTCTAATGCGCCTCACTAATAGCAAGTTTAATAAAGAACAATGTTAATAATGAAAAAATCGATGCTTGGATAAAACCGACAAACACTTCATACACCATGAGCGGTATAGGTAAGAATAGTGGGACAAAAAACATAGCAACCAATATAAGTGTTTTTCCAGCAAACATGTTACCAAATAAACGAAATGAAAACGAGACTAAACGTGCAGTTTCAGAAAGTAATTCAATAAGCCCAACCAGAAAACCTATCGGGGATCGAAAATTAATAAACTTACTTGCATAGTGTAATGCCCCAACATACATAATCCCAGCTATTTCAATAACAAAGAAAGCAACTATAGCAAGTGCGAGGGTAAAATTTAAATCAACCGAGACAGGGTGGAACAATTCTACATGTTCAGTTTCCTCAGCAGGATGTTCCTTTGAAGCTACTACTTGAGTGTTTTCGTGCACACCTTCTTCTTCATACGCAACCACTTCTACTGGTTTTTCAATATAAATAGAACCGATTCCTGGAAGGAGACCAAACCAGTTTCCAACTAAAATATAAATAAAGAACGTGGCTATTAAAGGAAAGAATCTTTTGGCAAGTACTCTTGACTCAAGCACCTCCTCTATATAATCAAGGAAAAAAGAAAAGAAAGCTTCAAAAAAAGTTTGTAACTTACTCGGAATTTTTTGAAGATTCCTACCTACCACATAGGCCGTTATACCGATAACAAGCATAGCAATCCAGCTCATAAGCATGGTATTTGTTATTGGAATACCCCATATATGGGCGATTTGTTCTGCTTTAAGTGCTATGTGAATTCCTCCTTCCATATACAATAAAAAATTAGAGCGCCATAGTATAGTAGACGCTACTATTGCATGTTCTCATAATACATAGCAGTGACTGACGAGGTATACGAGAAACGTTTTCCCACTATACCACAAGTGTTTTCAAAAAAAAGCTTGCCACAGCATGCTTTTGTGGAGATTTGTAGTCTTTTAGACTATTGAGTAGCTTCAATAGTACAACTACTATCTTTTGGAACCGCTACAATCGCTGAAACGTCTACCGTTTGTGTCGAGTCCACATCTTCTTCACTCTCCGAGAAACCTCCAGTTGATGACCCTATCAATACAATATATATAGGAGTATTTGGTTCAACCTCTTTCGTTCGTTCTATATATATAGCCTCAAGCGCAGCATACGAGTGGGACAGAGGAGAAATGCTATACCTCACATCGCTCTCACAGGGTGTAAAAAAGGCAAGCTCATCACTAAATACGTACTCCCCTCGCAGGACTGACTCTCCGTCGCGTGATGGACCTACGGCCTGCAGTGTGGTCCCCACGAGTGCAAAGTATACCTGTGTATATGTTTGCTCTGCTACTACTACCCCATCTTCTGTAACTTCTGTCTCATCGGCATAGGTAACCACAGCGAGTTCGTCTTCTACAACGACACTCGCAGGCACCTCTTTTCGTTCCAAAGGTATCGCATTCATTCCTAGAAAACCTTCCTCGTCCTTGAGTGCTACGGCAATATAGTATGTTTTCTCCCCTCCGTTTTCTGAATGTGCAAGAAGAAGGAGTGCATCATCACGTGCGTCACCAGTAATATCTCCATATACAGGTGGTACTATAGCCTCCATACGAACATGTTCCTCAAGACCGGCATCAACTCCTTCAGCAATACCATCTGTGAGTTGCACTTCCTTCTCATTTATCTGAAATGAAGCGAAAAGCGGTGATTCAGGAAGCCGGAACAAAGTAGTACCCTGCTCCTCAGCAGTCTGGGAAACGCCTCTATAGATAAAAATAAATCCCACTACAAAAAGCACAGCAACGAGCAGTACCGAAAGCAATGTTCTATTCATAGGTAAATAATACCATACGTAGTAGTTTTATCACACAAATACTAGAATTAATTCTAGTATTTGTGCTACTCCTTTGCCTCATGGAAGCTTCTTGACAAAGAAATGACATTGCTTTACCTTTTACATACACTATGGATATTTTTAGTACTAACGCACAACTACACCTGCTGCTTTACGAAAGAAAGTTGTTTTTTGCGTTGGAACAAAAATAATACACAATTCCCTCCAAATTAAAAAACAGCTTTCTTTCGAAAAAAGAAGGCTGTTTTATTTTGTTCTTTCGTGAAGTGAATATTGGCAATTTTCGTAACAATAGAAAAATCTTGTGGAGGAAAAAAATGGCTTCAATTACCATTATTAAAACACCCCAAGGACCAGATCCTGAGATTAGAAGACTTCAACTTATTGGTCTAGTTCTTCCGCTTCCATCAGATGACATTCTTAAACTAGCTCACAATATTATTCCTACTGAAAACACTTTCATAGTATTCACTGAGGATGTAATCAGGAAGCTAAAAAAAGCAAACAAGGAGAGTGCTGTCGAGTATTGGTCGACGAAGAGTGAAAAGTTCATGGTATTCAAAGCGGACGATTGCCAATTCATTTCGTGAAGGGCTCTTCTTAGAGCTCAATAACGCCGGACATACTGTATGCCCGGCGTTATCTTTATTTTAATCAACAGTGCAAGTTGTAAAAACTAACAGATAATGGTACTATTTTTATATGAAAGGAACATCTTTCAATGCATATACATTTTACTTTAGTTGGTTTAGCCCTCGGAAGAAGGCTGATTTGTGCGTTGGAAGACCAGTAAAGTAAACTCCTAAAATTCCAATTCAGACACCAGCTTTCTTCACCAGAAGCTGGGATTTTTTGTTCTTTACAGGGGCTCTGTATTTTTACTTTTCAATCTCATTACGGAGAAAAACAATGACTCAGGGTGAAAAGGCTGATAAAGAAGAATGTCTGAGTAAGTCTCTTCAAGAAGGAAGTGGCGTAGAGGAGGATGTGCAACGGTATACGTTTCCTCTCACGCCAGAAAGAAAAAGAAAAATAGCAGAAGCTTACCAAAGGAGGATAGGCTCTGGATTACCAAATGATCCACAAAAAATAGATGGCTGGTAATACTCTCCGGTCTATTCTCACGAAGAGCATAAGGCGCAATTTGATACAAATTGCGCCTTATCTTTCTCTAAAAAAGTTCCACTAAATTTTATACAAGTGCTTTTTTTGGTTTGTATTGTTTACCAATTGTAAAAGGGCTTTCAGATGCAACAAGCATCCACTGTGGAAACTTTCTCCTCTCATCCTGCCAGCGTTTGAGAAAGGTTGCACGAGAAAGTTTGTATTCTTTGCCATACCAAGGGTCATTGAAAAAGATTGTGTGCCTGTCATAACCTACTATAAGTGCGTAGTGCCCTACGTTTTCTGTAACTTCAAGATAATGTATAAGCACCGGAAGTTTTTTTTCCTTAATGTAGAAACGAACATCATCAAAAGAGCTCCCGATATTGACATAGCAATAAAGTCCACGAGACGTAAGCTCTTCAATGATTGGCTGGTGATGTGTACCATATTCAGTATCTGTGTGGAGCTCGATTTTTAGAGTGTCTTCCGAAGAGAGTATCCCATGATGACGCAACAACATCTGTACTGAAACAGCCCCGCAGGCGTATGTCGTATCTTGTTTAAAATACGGTATATCAAGAATCATAGTAAAAGTATACGTTTTCTGTATATATTTGAAAAGAGGATTTATGAGAAAAACCCATATTCTAAAAACATATTTTGTCGGGGTACCCGGAATTGAACCGAGGTCATCCCAGTACCAATCCAAAGGATGGTACGGGACTCGTACTCACCTTTACCCCGTACTAAATATCGGGTCTTGTCGGGATGCCGGGAATCGAACCCGGTTCACGCCCACCCCATGGGCGCATACTACCACTGTACTACATCCCGATATTTTAGTACGGGGCCATGCGTACATACTACCACTGTACTATACCCCGACAAAGTCGGTGGTGAATATACAACTACCACTTCAATAGTTTATACTTTCTCATCTCTAACGGGAACATCCCGACATTAGAAATGTATTGTAACGTTTCAACTTTCAACTTTCAACTTTCAACTTTCAACTAATTATGTGCCCGAGCATGGGCCCGTAACACGGCTTGAACTATCCCCTCGGTAGTTAAGTTATAATACTCAAGCAGTTCCTGGGCTGTTCCTGATTGGCCATAGGTGTCATGTATCGCAACCATCTCTTGAGGTATGGGGTGATTCTGCATCAGTATCTCGGCAATAGTACCACCCACCCCACCTAGGATTTGATGCTCTTCAACTGACACGACTGCACCCGCATCACGAGCAGCCTCAAGCACTTTTGCAATATCCATAGGTTTAATTGAATGAAGGTTGAGCACACTTGTTCCGATACCCCGCTCTTCCAACATACGTGCCGCATGAAGTGCTTCATACAAGAGTGGACCTGCTCCCATGATAGCTACACGAGGTTCTCTGCTACGCCAGAGGTATTCCGCTTTCCCAGCCTCAAAAGGTGTCTTCGAAGTGGTAAATACAGGAGTATCATGTCGAGTAAAGCGAACATATGTTGGTTTATCATTTGCTATCGCAGTGAGGACTGCTTTTCGTGCCTCCTCTTTGTCACAAGGTACAAATATAGTCATGTTCGGAAGAACTCGCATGAGGGTTATATCTTCGAGTGCTTGATGCGTTGCACCGTCAGGACCGACAGAAACACCCGTGTGCATACCCATAATCTTTACCGGTACATTAGCGAGCGCGATAGTAGTGCGAATTTGTTCCCAGTTTCTTCCAGGACTAAAGACTGCATACGTGGCAATACAAGGTATTTTCCCGTAGTTTGCCAAACCTGAGGCTATCGTTGCGAGATTTTGCTCTGCAACCCCCACCTCGATATATCGCTCTGGAAATTTTTCCTTAAACGCAGACGCGTACACTGAATCACTGACGTCGGCACTAAGTACCACAACACGCTCATTGCGTTCACCTGCCTCAAGAATACCCTCACGAAAACCACTTCGGAGAGAAGTCTTTTCAACTTTTTCACGGTCAAATATATCGGTCACTAGATGAAGTTCTTGTGTAATCATAATTTTTATATGGTTGCAATATTTGCACGAGCTTTTTCCAAATCCGTAACCCAGAGAGTAGCTTGTTCAGACGTCGGTACTTTTCCATGCCAGGTGTAATCAGCTTCTATAGAGTCTACCCCCTTCCCTGAAATCGTACTTGCAATAATCACGGTCGGCTTTTCTGTTTCGAGTTTTGCTTGTTCAATGCTCTCGCAAAATAGTTCTATGTTGTGCCCGTCAGTAAGTAGTACGTTCCAGCCAAATGCCTCGTACTTATCACGGAGAGGTTCAAGAGGCATAACATCTTCTGTATGTCCGCTTATTTGAATAGTATTTCTATCTACCACCGCAATAAGATGTGAAAGCTTTTCCTTACCTGCAAACATGATGGCTTCCCAGGTATTGCCACACTGATGTTCACCATCCGACATAAGACAATACGTATAAAAATCTTTCTTATCCATCCGGGCTCCAAGTGCAATACCTATTGCTTGAGAAAGTCCTTCGCCAAGCGGACCACTCGTAGTCTCAAGTCCAAGAAGACGCGTACGTTCAGGATGTCCCTGCAACCGTGAACCCAGTGAACGATACGTATCCAACTCTTCGAGAGGAAAATATCCTGCTTGAGCCATAGCAACATACCGAATAGGTACAATGTGTCCATTACTAAGTATGAGTCTGTCTCTATCTTCCCATGAAGGATCTTCTGGTTTGTGAACAAGGATATGGAAGTAAAACGCTGCAAAAATATCTGCCATACCTAAAGGTCCGGCAGTATGTCCACTTCCCGCTCGTGCAAGCATTTTAATTACCAACTGTCGAAGAGTGTTTGCCTCAAGGGCTAGGTGCATACTATCTGTTTCACTTAAAAAACTCATAGATATTTCTTATCAATACATGATGTTGCTACCCCTTCAAGATGCGAGATTGCGCCCGCTGGTGAACTAAAGTTAAACACAGCAGACCCTGCAGCAAAACGCGTTGCCCCAGCACTACATAATTCAGGTAAGGTCTCTGCACTCACACCGATATCAACCCCAACTGTTGTCTTAGGCCAACGTGCCTTTATAGCTGAAATGGTTGCGAGCGCTGACGTGTCGAGGCTCACCCCATGATACCCGACACGGTCATTTCCCATTACCTGCACAAATAAAGCACGCTCAATGTATGGCGCTAGCAGTTCGATGTTTGTAGAGGGTCTAAGTGCAAGCGCCATCTCAATACGACGCTCATAACATTCCTGTGCTATCGTTTCTATTTTTTCTGTCGTTTCAATATGAAAAATAAGACATGCGACACCAGCTAGTGCCCACTCAGCGATTCTTGTCTCAGGATTATTCAGTAACATATCAATCTCAAAATCAAAATCCTGCCAATATGGCAATCCTTCATCTTCCCTGCCCCCGAATACGGCCAACTCACCCTCGGCGCGTATGTCCCATCCATAACGTCTATCTGTACTCTATTAACAACCCCCTGCACTTCTCGCAGTCGTGACTGCAGATGCGTCAGAGAGTCTGGAATAATAGCCGGAATTATGCGCTGTACTCTCATGTTACGTTTGATGTTGCAGTTTCTATTTTCTGTATTCGACGAATATGTCTCTCTTCATTACTGAATGGTGTTTCGAGCCATGTCTTTACTGCTACTTCAGCCGTTTGAATATCAAGAAATCGGGCACCAAGTGAGAGTACATTTGCATCGTTATGTTCTCGAGTGAGCATAAGCATTGTTGGTGTGTTTGTCTGAGCACCACGGGGTTCCCCGGCATACACAACTGCACGCACATGAGCAAACCTGTTGGCAACAATTGCCTCCCCTTGCCCTGAACTACCAATAATAATTGCTCGAGTCTGTCGTGAGTCATCTTCACTTACAGCGCGAGCTGCAGGTGTCACATAGTCTGGATAGTCATCTTGTCTCTCATATGTAGGTGCACCTCTGTCGACGACTTCATATCCCCACGCAGAAATAACATCTTTCAAATGTTCCTTTAGTTCAAAACCTGCATGGTCACATGCAATTATAATACGCATATTTTATTTTGAGATACCAAGCTTTTAAACTTTACTATTACACCTTCTTATTCTGTGAGAAGCTTCCTGTTTTGAGTACGTGGTGCACAAGGCTCTGTGTATACCCCATCTCATTGTCATACCATGCACATACTTTTACAAGTGTTCCATCAACAACGCGAGTCATGGTCAAATCTGCAATACTCGCATACTGAGAACCTAGGATATCACTTGATACTAACTCTTCACTTGAAGCGGAGAAGACGGGCTTCCAACGTTCGTCCTCTGCAGCAAGACGAAGCACACCATTTACCTCTTCGACTGAAGTTGGCCTCTTGGAGATAAAGGTTACGTCTGCAACTGAACCTGAAATAACTGGTACACGCATTGCAATACCATCGAACTTTCCCTGCAGATCTGTTACAACCTTGGTAAGTGCGGTCGCCGCACCCGTCGAGCTAGGAATAATGTTGTGGGCTCCTGCCCTCCCCCGTCTCCACTCTTTTGCATCAGGTACATCAACGATTGCTTGTGTAGCTGTGTACGCATGAATCGTGTTGAGCATCGCTTTTTCGATACCTATCGTTTCGTGCAATATTTCTATAATAGGCGATACGGCGTTTGTAGTACATGAACCATTAGAACTTATATCGCACGTGGCAAGCTGGTCATCGTTGACACCCATAAGTACGGTGCCACCGACAATACCTACCTCGCTCGGCTCACCCTTCACGGGAGCAGTAATTACTACGCGTTTTGCACCAGCATCCAAATGTAGTTTCGCTTTACCATATTCACAGAATGCGCCCGTGGCTTCGACAACTACATCTATAGCAAGGTCACGCCAAGGAAGTGCAGCGGGATCCTTCTCTTTGTACACAGCAACGTCTCTTCCGTTTACGGTAAGAAGTGTACGCCAATCATCTTTTCGAGTACCTACGACAAATGGGGCTTGACCATACGCGGAATCGTATTTAAGCAGATATGCGAGATTTTCTACATCTGACAAATCATTGATAGCAACCACTTCTACTTCGGGATTTTTTTCGACAATACGTAAAAAAGCGCGACCGATGCGACCAAAACCATTTATTGCAACTCGAATAGCCATAATGATATGTAATGAACTTTGAATAATCTATTTATGTAGTATACCAAATGAATACCCTTACATTTGTGTGGATATACACATTCACAGTAACGAGTTCTGAGTAAAGCGAGTAACGAGTCAACTCATAACGCCTTACTCGTTACTGCGACAGATATTGCGTCTTTCGCCCCTCTTTGCTATAGTTCTCTACAAGGCTACTCCTAAGGTACTTCATACAGGCTACCTGGAAGCATACTTCATAGAGACTCACATTCATAAGAGAAGAATTTGTGTGTGTTATACTACGTAATAAAAACTATTATTTCGATTATTTCAACTAAACATCATGCCACATAATAATGCGCATCGTCGCACTCCTTCGGACTCTCGAAGTCCACATAGACGACCGTCTATACGAACATTTACAAATACTAATGTAAATACAAACAATACTACGCCTTCCGTAACAGAAAAATCTGGTACTACTGCTCGCGCAAGACGTTCTCGACCTTTTGTTGCTCACGATGCTACACGTAAGAGGAAAAATGCACCCAAGCAAGCTCCGACTCGTCATACTGCACGAAAAAAACCTAATCAATCACTTTCCAAGCGATCATCACGATTACCAATTAAGGCGCCTCATATAAACCTCCCCGCTAAAAAACTGGATGTATACATACCTCCTGTACCTCAGAATGCTGTGCGAGTTATTCCTCTTGGAGGTGTTGAAGAGGTAGGTAAAAATATGTTCGTGGTTGAAACACCTGATGACATTATTGTCTCAGATGTGGGTTTCCAGTTTATTTCTGATGAAGAATCTCCTGGAATTGACTACATCTTACCGAACACTCGGTACCTCGAAGATAGAAAAGAAAAAGTTCGGGCCATAGTCATCACCCATGGGCACCTCGACCATATAGGAGGTTTGCCCTATATCCTTGAGCGACTCAACAATCCTCCAGTGTATTGCACCGAAGTTACGGGGCTCTTGATAAAGAAACGTCAAGAAGAATTTCCTCACCTGCCGAAGCCAGATATCAAAATAGTTGATCGTATTTCTAAAGCAACGCTTGGCAAAACAGTGGTACGATTCTTCCCTGTCACACACTCGATTTCAGATTCGTGCGGAATAATCATAGAAACGAAGTACGGCAACATCGTTATTTCCGGAGACCTCAAACTCGACCACGAGGACGGCACTCCTACAAAACGTGAGCAGAAAGTATGGGCCGGTGTTGGTAAGGGCAACAACCTCCTTCTCTACGCAGACAGTACCAATGCAGAACGTACAGGATTTTCTATTCCTGAGTCAGTAGTACATATCACACTTGAAGAAATAATTCGTTCAGTGAAAGGGCGTCTTATAATTGGGACCTTTGCGAGTCAGTTTGAACGACTCATTCATATTATCGGCGTCTGCGAAACTCTTAACAAAAAAATTGTCGCCGAAGGTCGTTCAATTAAAACAAATATTGAGATTGCCAAACTTGCAAAACGTCTCGAAGTCCGACCAGATACCTTTATTACAGCTGAACAAATAGAAGAGTACCCTGCGGAACGTGTGGTCATTTTGGCAACAGGTGCACAGGGTGAGGAGTTTGCAGCACTCATGCGCATTGCGACCAACAAACATCGTTCTATCGTACTTAACGACCGAGATACTGTAGTACTTTCAAGCTCGGTTATCCCTGGGAATGAAATATCGGTACAACGACTCAAAGACAACATGTACCGACACGGAGTCCGTATCATTCATTACCGCGCAAGCGATGTTCACTCGACAGGTCATGGAAACAGTGGCGAACTTGTATGGATACGTGAACAAGTTAAACCCAAATTTTTTATGCCGGGCTATGGCTACCATTCAATGTTGCGCTGTCATGCGCAGGCAAACATTGATGCTGGTTTCCCCAAAGAAAATGTCATCATTCCAGATAACGGTACCATTGTTGACATTATTGAAGGAAAAGAAATGAAGATACTCGATGTGAAGGCTCCTCACTCAATCATGATGGTAGACGGACTTTCAGTGGGAGATGTCCAGGAAGTAGTGATTCGTGATAGGAAGACTCTTGCGCAGGACGGTATGTTTGTCATCATTGCCACGGTCAACGCTCGTACGGGCGAGTTGCGAAAGTCGCCAGATATTATTTCACGAGGATTTGTGTACCTGCGTGAGAGTCAAGATCTTCTTGGTGAAGCTCGTGTTATTGTAAAGAAAGCAATTGCAGACACTACAAAGGATACGAACCCTATAAACTTTGAATACGTCAAACAAAATATTGCCGAGCAAGTTGAAAGGTTTCTCTTGCAGAAAACCAATAAGCGACCTATTGTCATACCAGTCGTCCTTGGTTTATAGTAGGACTTACGGAAACAGCGTTCTTCTTCCTGTCTGCACAGGCAGGCGTTGCCCTGCAAAATATCTCTCGTAGTAATATTCATACAACTCGTTCCATTTTGCTTGGGCGCCTCGAATAACATCTGTTTCAGTAAGTCCTAAAAAAAGTAATTCATGGAATATATCCTACGACATTTCCATAAAGCTGGCGTTGTAAGCTGGCTTTATGCTATTGCACTTTTTCACGCATTTCATTTTTTTGGAATTCATTACCTCGACTCAAGTTTCCTAGAACAATTTCTAACTCAATCAGAAGTAGGTTTACTATATGCAACAAGCTCACTTCTTTCACTCATTGTGCTTGCAAGCAGTGTTATATTTCTTACAAAGATTGGGAACTATTACACTGCTCTATCTGCAACGACTCTTAATTTACTTGCATCTTTGGGATTAGCAACCATCACTAATGTTGGATGGTTGTTTGTACTGTTTGTAATACATGCAATATCCATGTCAGTGACAATTTTTTGTCTTGATGTATTTATGGAAAATTATACAAAAGATGAAAACACTACAGGGTCTGTTCGTGGTGTTTTCTTGTTTATGGCAGTTCTCGCTTCCTTATTCTCACCATATATTTCAGGAACACTTGTTGGAGCACCAGTGAACTACGACAACGCATATCTCATGAGCGCGCTATACCTTATTCCTGTTATTGTACTGCTTGTTGCTCGCTTTAGAACATTCAACGATCCTCCTTACAAGGTTCTTTCACTTGTCACCATGTGGCAAGTACTTTGTACTAACAAAAATATTTTTCATATTTCATCTGCACAGTTTCTCCTTCGGTTTTTTTTCTCATGGATGGTAATCTATCTTCCTATATATCTTCACATACGGATTGGTTTTTCTTGGACAGAAATAGGTATTATTTTATTCATCATGTTAGTCCCCTACCTGCTTTTGGAAGTGCCTGCGGGTATCATAGCGGATAAATGGCTTGGCGAGAAAGAACTCTTACTTACAGGATTTGTGGTAACCGCTTTCTCAACTGCATTCCTTTTTTTTCTCAACTCAGAAAGCGTGTTCGTGTGGGGAGGTGCACTCTTCGCAACTCGTATCGGTGTCGCACTCATTGAAATTATGAACGAAACATACTTCTTTAAACAAATTGATGGAAATGACACAAGTATTTTAAGCATTTTCCACATGCTTCGCCCACTCGCATATGCGGTAGGACCTTTTACTGCAGGCTTGCTTCTTCTAGCGTTTGATATCCAATACTTATGGCTCATACTTGGAGGCATTATGTTCCTAGGGGTCTACCATAGCTACGCGTTAGTTGATACACGATAACGCGGGCGTGCGTTAAGTTGAATGTTAAAAGTTTATAAAGTTGAAAAGAATACTAGAATTAATTCTAGTAAAAATACTAAAATTAAATATCCTTTAAATCACCTTGTCTAGAACACTGCAACTACTTGCTCTTTTGGTTCAGACACATTTTCTACTGGAGGTACTACCACTTCTTCTACGTGTGTTTGTTCGGTTTCCACTATCGGTTCTGTATCTGCCTGCTCATCAAGTGGTTGGTCTGTCAGCTCCTCAGGGAGACTAGTGGGGTCACTTGTTGGTACGTCCGTAGGAATATCTGTTGTGTCGGTTACTGGTGGTTCAGGGTTTGGTTCTGAAGCTGGTTGTTGTACGACTGGGGTGTCATTGTCCTGTTCAGATGGTGGTGCCGCTTCGCAGAGTCCAGTCTTCTGAATAATCTCGCCGTTATGTATACGCACACAGTATGGTGATCCATCCACCTGATCGTAAAACTGTATTCCTGTCGGCATTGCTTCTGATCCTACAGTAAGCTCCTCGGTAAAGACGCTTACGATATGCACAAACTGATTACTGATACTAACCCCAAGTCCCTTGAGTCCACTTAGAACGACTGCAAGGAGACTATTCCCTTCTGGAGCTGAGGAGGTGGG
>LCCS01000026.1 GCA_000998045.1 Parcubacteria group bacterium GW2011_GWD2_42_14 | reverse complement strand
TCAAACGTCTAAATGACCGACCTCGTAAACGTCTCAAATTCAAAAGCCCGAGACAAGTATTTATGAAGAGGTAAGTGTTGCAATTAGAGTGCTAATTCAGACGGGCGATAAAAAAACCCTGCATCCAAAATTATGAATGCAAGGCTACCAAAACCAAGGACCTTAGGTTGACGGGAACTGCTATACAGGTTGAGGAACAGCGAATGCAAACCCACTCACAGGAACCCACACGTCGCCAGGTCCGACACTACATGCGTCGAGCCAACATCCATCGTCGTAACGATCCATATTCAGCAAACGCTGGTCACCGTCAGTGTCGTTTATCGGTTCGTGCATAGTGACAATCCAGACCAAACCCATGGCTTCAATATCCTTGTCTGTAAACTTCATGCGAGTAAGACAAGCGAGTTCGGCATTGGGTTTCGTCAGATTGCGTTTATGAGCTTCGGCGCGTATCTTTTTCGTAATCCGTCTCTGATCCTCAAATAGCACTCCCTTAAGAAGTGCGACTTCAGTCATCACCCCACTCGTCGGTTTGAAGTAAGGTGAACAGAGGATTTGCTTTGCATAGTCTCCGACGCGGAAACCATTGCCTTCTAGACATGTAATCCAGTCCTTGCCTGTCCTGCCATCGCTCTTTACCGTGAAATAAATAACACCGTCTTCCTCGCGCCAAGAATGAACCGGTTCGGAAACCGTGAGTTCCTCGCGGAGAAAATGAATCGACATATCTTTGTTCATGATTTGTAACTCCTTGGGCTCTTATTACCCTTTTCGTTCCTTTATCTGTTTCCTCTACCTGAGGAAGAACCGGGCCAATGTGGTGTAAGTACTTTAACCATCCTTTCAAAGAACAATTTATTAATTATACACCCGCTGTAATTAGTTTCAATATGTTTTACTGAAAAAATACTAGTGCTATTTCTAGTATTTAACCCTCCTATGATTGTGTCTTATGCATAAATTTTATTTCTGCTCAGTGCTCACAACTCGGCACTCAAAACTCGGTAACTCGCTTTACTCGTTACTCGTGCTACTGATACAATACATAGTACTTGGGGAGCTGTGTGCTACCTGAACGCTGGTACTTTGTGAAAACATCAAGTTCACAATTGAAGAACTTTATTCTTGACTCGGGTCTCGTGTCACGCGCTGTCTATACCAGTGCGGAAAAGGATGCTGAGGAGAAAAAAACCACACCTGAAGAAATCCTTGTCTCAAAGGGTAATATCTCCGAAGACGATTTACGACGTATGCAGGCATACGTTCTTGGAGTTCCATTCATCAATCTTGCTAACGAAAAAATTGGCTTTGAGGTGCTCTCCATGATTCCAGAACCGATTGCACGTACACACAACATTATCGCTTATAATAAGAGTGACCGGGAGCTCGAGGTAGCCATGCTTGATGTTGAGGATCTCCAAGCAATTGAATTTATTAAGAAAAAAGTCGGGTTAAAAATCCTTCCTCGCCTCACCGATGCAGAAAGTATCAAACATGCGCTACTCCAGTATCAAAAAACACTCAAAGACGAATTTGGTGACCTTATCAAACGCGAGAGTGCATCTATCAGCATACTCTCTGAGGAAGAAGATGGCGTTTCTGAGTCTGACTTAAAAAAATTGGCAGAAGACGTTCCTGTTGTTCGCGTGGTCAATGCACTTCTCAAGCACGCCATCATTCAAAACGCATCAGATATCCATATTGAGCCTATGGAAAACGAGGTTCTTGTCCGATACAGGATAGACGGTCTGTTGCACGATGCCATGACCTTGCCCAAAAACACTGCGGCTTCTATTACAGCAAGAATCAAAGTTCTTTCTAACCTAAAACTTGATGAGAAACGTCTTCCGCAAGATGGTCGTTTCAAAATGGCAGTCGATAACGAGAAAGTATCCTTCCGTGTCTCACTCCTCCCTACCTACTATGGAGAAAAGACCGTCATGCGTCTCCTTCGAGAAAATGGAGGAGGTTATTCTTTGGAAGGACTTGGTTTTCATGGTCAAGGACTAGAACGTTTGCATCATGCTATGAAACAAACCACTGGTATGATTCTCACCTCTGGACCAACAGGTTCTGGAAAAACAACAACACTCTACACGATACTCGACCTACTAAATACCCCAAACGTCAACATTTCTACCATTGAGGATCCTATCGAGTACCAAATGGCTCGTGTCAACCAAACACAAGTTCGCCCAGAAATCGACTTCACTTTTTCACGCGGTCTGCGTGCTCTTGTACGTCAAGACCCAGACATTATCATGGTAGGAGAGATTCGCGATAGTGAGACCGCATCACTCGCCGTGAACGCTTCTCTCACCGGTCACCTGGTACTTTCCACACTGCACACCAACAGTGCCGCAGGAGCTATTCCTCGCCTTATGGACATGGGGGTTGAACCATTCTTACTTTCTAGCACTATCCGAGTCGTCATCGGACAACGACTAGTCCGACGACTCTTCGGACCAAAGGAATCCTACAAACTTTCAAAAGAAGAAATTGTTTCTCTCAAAAAAGTTATAGATTTTGAAAAATTACTTACGGCACTTCGTGATGAAAACGTTATTAAAAAAACGGACACTGTTGAAGACTTGGTGTTTTCAAAACCGCTTCCAAGTGAAGACGCTCCTGATGGATACAAGGGACGCATGGTTATCAACGAAGTCCTCATGGTTTCATCTGCAATCAACGAGCTCATCATAAAACAAGCATCAAGCGACAAAATAGAAGCACAAGCACGTTCAGAGGGCATGCTCACTATGGCTGAAGACGGGTTCTTTAAAGCAGTCCAAGGAGGAACCACTATCGAAGAAGTTTTGCGTGTAATCAGCGAATAACACTATGCCACTCTACCTATACAAAGCACTACGGAAAGGAGAAAGTGAGCCGTACGAAGCCAAAATTGAAGCGAAGGATCGCTTTAAGGTGTATGACATTGTACGAAAGGAAAATGCACAAATGCTCTCTGTTAAGGAGATAAAAGAAAAAAACTCCTTGATGCAATTTGATTTACTATCAATTTTTCTCCGCATTAAGGAAAATGACAAAATCATGCTCACTCGCAACCTTGGTGCTATGCTCAAGGCTGGACTTTCACTCTCCCGAGCGCTGTCAGTTATGGAGCGACAAACTAAAAAACCAAAGCTGAAAGAAGTGTTGCAGGGTGTTTCGAGCTCCATCCAACAAGGCAGTTCCCTTTCGAGTGCCATGGAAAAGTACCCGAAAGTATTTTCAAACCTCGTAACTTCCATGGTTGCATCGGGAGAAGAGGCAGGAACACTTTCTGAAAGTTTACTCACTATCTCTGAACAGTTAGACAGGGTGTACACCCTTAAGAAGAAAGTTCGAGGGGCAATGATTTACCCCTCAGTTATTCTCTTTGTACTTGGAACTGTGGGAACTCTTATGATGATATTTATTGTTCCTACACTCACTGAAACATTCAAGAGTATGGAGGTTGATCTCCCTATGAGCACCCAAGTAGTTATATTCTTAAGCGATTTCCTTGTGGCACATACGCTTCTCACCCTTCTTTCAGTCGTTGGGTTGATTGTTCTTTTTATGGCTTCGATGCGCACCTCTGTTGGCAAACGTGCCTTTGAAACATTCTTTCTCCACATTCCGGTAATCGGGACTCTTATGAAAGAAACGAATAGTGCCCGCACTGGTCGCACACTATCATCACTACTCTCTTCAGGAGTGAGTATGCTTACTTCAATTGAGATTACACGAAATGTTATACAAAACAGTTACTATAAAGAGGTACTTACTCGCGCACACACAGAGGTTGAAAAGGGACAAGCTCTTGCAAAAGTGTTTATGGAATCAGAGAAAATATACCCACCTCTCGTAGGTGAGCTCATAGCAGTCGGGGAAGAAACAGGAGCGCTTCCTGACATGCTACATCAAATAGCATCATTTTATGAAAACGAAGTAGACCAAAAGACAAAAAATATGTCGACAATTGTCGAACCGTTTTTAATGCTCATTGTAGGAGCAGCAGTAGGTTTCTTTGCAGTATCGATGATTAGCCCTATCTACGGTATCACCGCGAGTATTCAGTAACAAACATACTGCACGAGTGACAAAATCATGCTTTTCCCAAAAAAAAAATTCAAACTTGAAAGGGGATTTACCCTTACTGAAGTCTTAGTGGTTATTGCTTTACTTCTTATTCTATCAGCTCTCTCGATAGGAGGGTTTAGAACGTTTGCCGTACGCTCGGGGCAAGCCGCAGTTTCTCAAACCGTACTAGGAGCTCTTAAGGAAGCACACGCAAAAACTCTCGCTTCTCTAGATGACACCACCTACGGTGTTCATTTCGAAAGCTCGAGCGTAACCATATTTCAAGGGGGTACCTATACTGCTAGTAGTACAGAAAACAGTGTGCGAGAACTTCCGACGCGAACAAGTATTACCAATGTATCTCTCACGGGAGGTAGTACGGATGTTGTGTTCGCACGTCTCACAGGAACCGCATCTTCTGTCGGGACAGTGACCGTAGCCATCACCTCAGACCTTACTTCATCTCAAGTAATTACGATACACAAATCTGGTCTTTGTGAAATTTCAAGTTAGGTATATGAACAAGCAAAAAGAAAACGGCGTTGGAATTGTTGAAGCAATCGTGGTTATTTCTACTATGAGTGTTGCTTTTGCGGCTCTGCTCAGTGTCTCAATATTTTTTATACGGAGCGGTTTGTACAGTGCCGAGGAAACACAAGCCGTTTATTTATTAGAAGAAGGTTTTGAGGCTGCACGATTTATGCGAGACGATAGTTTTTCACTTCGCATTAGCCCACTCATAGGTGCGGGTGCCACATACCTCGTACCTACCACGTCTGCATGGGTGGCTACGAGCTCTGCAGTAGTACTCCTTGAAAAGTTTTCACGAACCTTGGAATTCTCTGAGGTATACCGAAGGAGTTCAGACGGAACTATTGTACCCGCAAGTTCACCGGACCCCAAAACGCTCGACACCGGTACAGTACGACTTGAGGGAGAAGTCAGTTGGAGTACTGGCTCCATACGAGCAGTCACCTATCTTACCGATCTATATGAAAATTAACTTCAAAAACAAAACACGTGCAGGATTTTCATTAGTAGAAATGATTGTATATATTGCTCTATTGACCATTTTTACCTCAGGACTTGTGTTTGTGGTGGTATCTTTGTTCGAAAGCAAAACACATCTTACTGCTCGAGAGGAACTTGCGTACACAAGTACCATTACTCTTGAAAAGATTACACGGGAAATTCGACGGTCCCAATCTGTTGATTTGTTTACGAGCACCATTGGATTTCATCCTGGAAAACTCACTTTGGAGCCAGAAGATACATCAGCCCAACCCGTCACGATATATGCACAGGGTGGTCGAGTTTTTTTGCAAGAGGGTTCTAGTACACCTTCCCCTTTGAGTAGTGCTTCAGTGTTTGTAAGCAACCTTGTATTTACACACATGTCTAACCCCACCTCGGATGGTGTCCTTGTTGAACTTACTGCAGAGAAAAACAGTCGTGGTGCAACCACTACAAAAAACTATCGCACTTTTGTTGTATTAGACGCCTCATAAACATATGAAACCTCAATCAAAAACAACAGCAGAAACAGAAGGTGGACAAGTAATGCTTATTATATCAATATTTTTACTTGCAGGAAGCTTTGCTATTATTGGAACACTTATGGTGCTTGTGAGAAGCCAAATTATAGTTGCACATGAACTTTCTCTTTCCAAAGCTTCATATATTTTAACGGAAGGGGCTCTTGAGGATGTGGTGTATAGGCACAAAAAAGCTTTGTCCGTTTCAGCAACAGAGTCATTAACCGAGGGTGATATTACCGTACAAACAACAACCACAAACACTCCAGACGGAAAAATTGTTCTCTCAGTGGGTAACGAAAATGGCAGAATAAGAAAAATGGAGACCGTTTTAATTGAAGGAGATGGGGCTGCATTCAGTTTTGGTGTACAAACCGACAATGGGGGAATTATCTTAGAGAACAACTCTTCAATAGACGGTAACGTGTACTCAAACGGATCAGTTACAGGGTCTGGCTTAAACCTTATCAAAGGAACAGCTATTTCTGCAGGACCATCAGGCTATATAACAGAAGTACATGCTACTGGAAGTGCATACGCACACATAATTGATAGCTCACGTATTGACGATGATGCTTTTTATACCTCAATAGACATTGGAACAGTGGTCAACGGAACAAAGTATCCAGGATTTCCAGACCTTGCCACCTCCAGCCTTCCTATCCCTGACACTCTTATTGATTCATGGGCAGCATTTGCGGAGTCTTCAAACATACTCACTGCTGAATGCGTTGCATCTGGAGGACACTTGGTTATTGATTATGATATTACCCTTGGTCCAGCAAAAATTCCTTGCGATGTAACCTTTGAAAAATTTCCCGATATCACGATTTCGGGAGTGTTATGGATAGTTGGAGATCTCGAGATTACTCAAGGTCCAAAATTTACCATTGACCCAGCAATAGGTAACAAGAGTGTACCAATACTCGTTGATGATCCTGCTAATCGCCTTACTTCTGGACGAATTATTATGAGTAATTCTGGAGTGTGGACAGGAAATGGTAGTCGCTCGTACCTCATGCTTTTAAGCAGAAACGAAAGTGCTGAGCAAGGTGGTACAGAAAAAGCAATCATCTTGCAAAACAGTAACGGTGGCGCGTTGCTTGTGTACGCTGGACATGGAGAGATAAATTTGCAAAACAACACTGACTTAACGGAAATTACCGCGTACCGCGTACGTCTCCAAAACAACACTGAGGTGGTGTATGACACTGGTCTTGCGAGCGCTGTGTTTATAGCAGGCCCAGGTGGAAGTTATGTTATTGATTCTTGGCAAGAAGTTCAGTAGTGTCCGCACAAAACAAAACATGGTCACACAAAATAAAGGTATATCTCTTGTAGAAATGCTTGTTGGTATTTCAATTATCTCAATGGTGTTCGTGATTTTGTTTGCGTCGTTTCAATCCATGCTTACTTTTGCTGAACGAAATCGCTTGCGTGCAAATGCCCTCATGCTTGCCAATGAACATATCGAGGTTATTCGTGCTCTTCCTTTTGATTCCATTGGTACAGTTGCGGGCCTTCCTTCAGGTACTATACCGCAATTGGAAACTATCACGTATGGCAACCATGCGTACACAAGACGTACCTTTATCCAGTATGTCGACGATCCTGCCGACGGATTAGGAGTGGCTGACACTCTCACAGCTGACTACAAACGAGTAAAGGTTGAAATAGGATATGTGTTTCGTGGAGCCACGCAAACTTTTTCACTTGTCACCACCATGGCACCTAAATCTCAAGAATCACTTGCTGGTGCAGGAATTCTTCGGATAAATGTTGTTGACGCAACAAACGACCCTGTGCCTATCGCCTCAGTTCATATACTCAACACCACCGTTGCAACCTCAGTCGATATTTCTACATTTACTAATGCGGATGGCACTATTTCCTTCCCTGGTGCATGGGCAGGAGGCGGGTACGAAATATATATCAGCAAAAGCGGTTACTCGAGTGCACAAACATACATCTCAGATGTCGCGAATCCTAACCCAACACCTTCACCCTATAACGTAGCAGAAAACAGTATCACTGAGGTTTTCTTTAAGATTGATTTACTTTCATCAATTCATCTATTAACTCGTCTGTGGCCAGTTCGTGGACGATTCTTTGACAACATGAACGACAGTTCACAGTTAAGTTTACTTACGGATACAGAGATAGTTGGTGGGGCTCTCACCTTAGGTGGAATTGCAGGAAGTTACAACACTTCTGGTAAAGGTACTTCTGTGCCAATTTCTCCCGCTTCACTCGGTGAATGGCTTTTGTTCTCGTATGACGCAATTACACCACCCAACACTTCAGTGAGTTTTCAGATAGAGTATGATACCGGCGGTGGCGTTTTTGCACTCATACCCGATACGGACATTCCAAACAACAGCACAGGTCTTGCAACGTCTCCCATAGATTTAGGTGGACTTGATACAACGACTTACTCTTCGTTACGTATCGTCTCAACTCTTACAAGCAGTGATAGTGTCTCCACTCCAGAAATATTGGAATATACACTCTCCTACCATGAGCCGGTAGTTCCTGTTGCCAACGTCCCTTTCACCCTTACAAGTGGCACAACAATAGGCACCGACGCATCTTCAAATCCTATTTATAAATATGCTACGTCAGGTCAGACGGATGCTACGGGTGAGTGGCTATCAGGAGATATGGAATTTGATTCGTATGAGCTTATAGTACCGAGTCATCATGTCGCTGAAGCATGCCCATCTCTTCCTCTTATCCTTGAACCTGATACCGACCTCGAGCAAATCCTCACCCTGACACCCGCTACTGCGCATAGTCTCTCACTGCAAGTAACTAGTCCGCTTGGAAGCGCGGTCGCAAGAGCTGAAGTTCGTATCGTTGGGGGTAGTTTGGACACAGTCCGTTCAACTGGGTCATGCGGTACAGCCTATTTCCCCGCATTAAGTGAGGATTCGTTTAATGTATCTATTAAAGCTCCAGGATTTGCACCTTTTACCACAACCATTGCTGTTTCTGGGCAGGTTGAATCTTCAGTAACCCTTTCATATTAAAATGAGCGCAGTACCACAAACACACACCAGCGCACATGGATACACCATGATGGAAATGCTTGTCGTAATAGCTATCATTAGCATTATCATGCCCGTATTGTTCAGCTCCATTCAGAGTCTCTACACAACTCACGCAAAAACACTTTCACGCGCCCTCGCCGTGATTGAGACAACAAAAGGAGTACAAGAGGTGGTGCGTGATGTGCGTGCAGCAGTGTATTCTGAGAACGGAGCAGTCCCTATCGTAGCTATCGCCACAAGCTCACTGACATTGTATTCAGACACTGATTATGATGGTGACGTTGAGCGAATACGATACTTTTTAAATGGCACGACATTTACAAAAGGTGTTATAGAACCAACAGCCACTTCGAGCTACCCGACAAACACTGAAACATTTCTAGACATCGTGCATACCACCGCTACAAGTACTCCACTGTTTCGTTACTTTACCGCTTCAAGCACTGAAATAGTGTCTCCTTCACAAGCAATCCAGGTCCGTCGTGTTGAAGTGCAGTTAGTCGGTTCCACACGTTTCGGCCTTCAAACCTCAGAAGTTGCATTGCGTTCAAGTGCATCTATTCGAAACCTTAAAGATACCTATTAAGCATGTACTTGCACACCACAACAAAAAAACAAAACATGCAAGGAAGCATTCTGGTAATCAGTATAGTGTTTATCTCCGTGTTTATGATGCTATTCTCCAGTTTGCTGGGATACCTTCTTATACAGTATCGATGGGTAGATCAAAAAACCGAACAGGAGCGAGCGCTGCAAATAGCTGAAGCGGGAGTCGAATACTACCGATGGCGTCTTTCTCACTTTCCTTCAGACATTACTGACGGCACAGGTGTACCTGGTCCATATGTGCATGTGTACGAGGATCCTGAACTAGGACCGATTGGAGAATTTTCACTTGAGGTGGGTGGGGATGTCCTCTGCGGAGAAGCTCAGGTTATTCAAGCAACATCAACAGGGTACACATACGCAGATCCAAACATCAAACGATCTATCGTGGTACGTATCGCTCGCCCCACTGTGGCGGACTACTCTTATGTTGTCGACTCAAATGTAATAGCTGGGGCATCCCGAACCATTATCGGTCCTTACCACAGTAATGGTGTAATCAAAATGGATGCAGACAATTTAAGCCTTGTCACGAGTAAGATAAATATAGCTGATTGCGGACCAACCGGACTTGGAGACTGCGGTGCATGGAATACCGATATTTTTGGCGTCTATGGATCGGGCACCCACCCTGAGTGGTGGCGGTGGGGTCAGCCTGACATTCCTTTTTCTAATTTTGACTTTGATTTTGGACAAATGGAGACGAAAGCAATAGCGGAAGGAATTTATTTACCTAAAATTTCAAACGACACATCATCGTATGGGTACTATTTGGAACTTCAAAATGATAAAACCGTTGATATCTATGAAGTTGATGGAAAATGGAAATCAATAATAAGTCAGACCCCAGCAAGTCAAAACGTCTCTCTTCCGGAACTTGATGGAAACTTAAACACGTATCGCACTTTTTTACGAACTGAATCCATACCTCAAGATTGCCCTCTTATTTATGTTTCAGATAGAACGTGGCTTGAAGGTGTCGTATCAGGGAAAGTGACTGTGGTTGCAAATGATGTCGGTGCATCAACACCTGACCTTTTCCTACAAGACAATATTACCTACGCTACAGGTGGCGGAGTCGACGGACTCACTGTTCTTGCTGAACGACACTTACTTATTCCATTGTATGTACCGAACGTCATGAGCATAAACGGTATATTTTTTGCACAAAAGGGCTCGTACGGAAGAAACTACTATGAAAGTTGTGCAGGATGTTCATCAGTTGATCCTTATGATGCGTACAAGGAGCAGAGTACATTAAATACTAATGGTACAGTGGTTTCAAAGCTTCGCACAGGTACACAGTGGGGTACCGTACAAGGATTTGAAACACGAAACGACTTCTATGACCGAGACCTCGCGGAATCACCTCCACCCATGACGCCATTTACCTCCCCTAATTTTCGATTTATTGAATGGCGAGAAGTAAGGTAATGTTACTTCTGTCTTGCGGTATCAATAACACTTAGTAAGTGCTCCTTTACATCCTGAGGAAAGGGTACCTGTCGCATAATAAAGTCTTCTGAGATACTCGCGGTTTGCATACGCACATCACCGAAGTGTAGCCATGTGGGTATGATTCCTGAAACAGTGTAGGTAACATCTTGAATTCTATCCAAAGGAAAACTAGATACTTGTCTGACAAAAAAACCTTTTTGTTCTATATCTATAACGCGCTTGTCGGTAATAATCCAAGCATCAAGCCAATGGTCACTCCATGAGGCAAAAAAATGCATCCACAATAACAAGCCAAAAAATCCCAACGCAAAAAAACCAAGTGGCACAATAGTATCAGTATATTTTGAATTCTCTCCAACAAGTGCGACTGTGTCGAGAAATAGTATTGCGCCAATCAGACATAGAAAAATAACCACATCAAGTACTCCTTCAACGGCTAAGCTATACCAGTGTCTGCGTATAACAACGACCGTGTTTTCTCCCTCAGCAAGAGCTACTGCTTGAGCTATCATAGTGAGTACCAAAATATAGAAATAATCATAATAGCAAGAAATCCCGCGCTTACTGAAAGGTACAACACCATATTACTTACCGTTGTAAATTTCCCTGTTGAGTATATTTTCCAGTGCCACAGTAATATCGCGCTAAATGCACCGAAAATGATGAGGATACCACCAAATATTGCCCATAGAATTATTTCAATAGGGAGAGACTCCAGAAGCACAGGAAAGGATATGTCTTTCATATACATCTAGTATATACCAAACTTTCAAAAAAAATTTAAAAGCATATACAGTACTTGTTATAGGACCTACATAAACGGATGCAGTTCGAGGCGCCCGAACAAAATAGAACGAGTTGTATGAACAATACTACGAGAGATATTTTGTGACGGGCAACGATGGAATGTGCCGTTTACGTAGGTCCTTTAACGAGAAATGGTCTCCCCATCACTAATAAACGTAATGGTTCCTAGGTCACACGTACTTACCGTTTGTGCTTTAAATCGTTCAAGTCGCTCTAGCACCTCTTGGTGAGGATGCCCATAGGGGTTGTCGCACGATGCAGAAATAACCGCGTACTCAGGGTCAACAAAACCAAGAAACACTTCCGCTGTTGAAGTCTTCGACCCATGATGTCCAACCTTAAGCACGTTGCTTTTTAGCCTTTTCCCATATACCGATGTTAGGTATGTTTCTATGCCAGCAGGAGAATCTCCGGTAAAGAGAAACGACGTATTTTTATACGTTAGTTTTACAACCACTGAGCCCGTATTCGATTCAACGGTTGCAACTTCTCTATCAGGAAAAAGAATTTCAAGTTTTACTTCAGTATCAAGCATAAACGTCATCCCTTGACGAGCTTTACCCAGATAAATACCTTCGTTTTGTACCGCTTCATGCAAAGCACTGTTTTCAGCACCCACATCCTCAACTCCCGACTCAATAAATATAGTGACATCAAAACGTTTAAATACTTCAGGAAGTCCACCGATATGATCAAGGTCAGGATGTGTCGCTATAACCATGTCGATACTTCTATCAAAGTACGACATCTGAGTTCCGAGTTCACGCAACACTGCCCTTCCTTTTCCCCCATCTATAAGTACCTGATTACCATGAGGTGTTTCTATATATATTGCATCCCCCTGTTCTACATCCAAGAATGCTACCGTGAGCACCTTGTCACGTTCGAGTGTATAGATTGTTGACCAAATGATAGCGCATGCACAGAGGAGCACCAACATTAAAAACCAAACAACGTACGTGTTTGTTTGGTTTGTAGTTTTAACAAACATAGGTTATCGAATTGCGTTTGCAACAGCTTTTGCAACACGACGATCGAAAACCGTAGGAATGATTTTTTTTGCACTCGGCTTCATTACCAGTTTTGCAAGCGCTTTAGCAGCTCGTATTTTCATCTCATCGGTAATTTTAGACACTTTGTTTTCTAACGCTCCGCGAAACACGCCAGGAAAAACGAGGACGTTGTTAACTTGATTTGGATAATCCGGACGTCCTGTTGCGACAACAGCTGCTCCAGATGCAAGAGCTTCTTCCGGCATAATTTCTGGTTCTGGGTTTGCAAGTGCGAACACAATAGGACGTTGAGCCATCATCCGAATATACTCTCCTCGCAGAATTCCTTTTTTTGACACTCCAATAACCACATCAGCACCAATCATTGCCTCGAGTACACCTCCAGTACGCGCTTCGTTATTAGTAACTTGTACCAGTGCATTTTTTTCATCAGAGAGGTCTGTTCGGAGTGGACTTATAATGCCCTTACTGTCTACTACGACTACGTCTCCGACACCATATTGCACAAGCAAGTTTGTGATAGCCGTACCCGCTGCCCCCGCACCAACAATAGCAATGCGAGAAGTGCCGATATTTTTTTTGACCACTTTGTGCGCATTAATGAGTGCAGCAAGTACAACGATTGCAGTACCGTGTTGGTCATCATGCATGACAGGAATAGGTAATGTGTCTACTAGTGTACGTTCAATTTCAAAACATTGCGGTGCCGCTATGTCTTCAATATTTATCCCTGCGAAGGAAGGAGCAATCGCTTGTATCGTTTTGATTATTTCCTCTGAGGTATGCACATTGAGAACTAATGGGACAGCGTTTATTCCTCCCAATTCTTTAAAAAGTAGTGCCTTCCCTTCCATCACAGGAAGAGCTGCTTCTGGTCCGATATTTCCAAAACCAAGCACCGCAGAACCATCTGAAACAACCGCAATAGTTTGACCGCGCCATGTATACTCATTGGTTTCTTCTGGATAATGAGCTAGACGTGTCGAAACGGCACCAACCCCAGGGGTATACAGCAAATTGTATGACTCGCGAGTTAAAGTTACTTTTCCTCGTACTTCAATCTTACCTTTGTGTTTTTTGTGGAGTTCAAGAGCTTTTTTCGAAACTGTTTTTTTATTTTTCATTTTATATTTCTACAACAAAAATTTGCTTTACATACCGTACATTCATGGATACGATACTACCATAGTTTGACTTTTCCCCGCTATTCTGCGCTCTATGACCTATATTATGAAAATAACTCTATGGTAAACTAATACAGTCTACAGCTTACTAACTAACTTACGAATCATGAATTACGAAAAAAGAACATTTGAATTCCCCGAAATTAATGGTCTTTCAAAAGACCAACTTGCGCTACACATAGACTTATATGAAGGATATGTAAAGCACGTAAATATTCTCATGACACAAATGAACGTACTTGCAAAATCAGGTGATGAGTTTGCTTACTCTATTGCGGAACTTCGACGAAGACTTGGTTTTGAGTGGAACGGCATGCGATTGCATGAACTCTATTTTGAAGCACTGGAACATGGCGCAAAAGTACTTCTTGCTGATACAAAACTTTTTGAAGCTTTAGCAAAACAGTACGGCAGTTTTTCAAACTGGCTTGAAATATTCTCAAAACTTTCTGCACGTGGTCCGGGATGGGCGCTACTGAACTATGATTCAGTAACCAAACACTTCCATCACACATGGGTTGCTGATCACGAGGTAGGTCATCTTGCATCACTCCCTGTCATACTTGCAGTTGACCACTGGGAACATGCCTATCTTGTTGACTACCTTCCTAAAGATAAAGGTATGTACGTGCAATCGTATCTTAATGCGCTTGATTGGGAAACAGTAAGTGCTCGGTTTGATAAAGCAGTATCGTAACCTCACGAACTTTCAACCACTCTCTCCGGGTGGTTTTTTGTACTAATAGAACTTACGCAAACGGCGCACCACAAAGAGTACTTCATTTTTGTAACGCCTACAGCTAACAAAAATTGGCCGCATTTTCTTTGTCAAACTTCACAAAATGTCGTTCATCCCGCCCATAGCGGACTCACTCCATTTTGTTCGTTTTCCTAGAACTGCACCACAAGGGTATTCCCATTTTCATAGTCGTGCACTCCTTGAAAATTAGGTCACATCGTCTGCGTAAGTTTTACAATAGATGATTAGGGCTATGCAATAAAACAATAGAAGTACCCACCACTGCATCACAGGGAGTGTAACTGAGGCGAATTGTATTGATGAAAAAAAATCTACGACCAAAAACATGTACGTCAGTAGGATATACCCTGCCCATGCAAATGGGGTTGCAAGAAAAAGACTATGCATCCCTACTATGCCTGCAACAAAACTGAGAAACATCACTGTTGGGACAAGTGGCAGGATTAACACATTAACTATTGGAGCAACGAGTGAGATTGCTCCAATCTGGTAGAGCAACAGCGGAAGTACCGTAAGTTGAGTCGCAAAAGTTGCCGCTACAATTCCACGCAAACCTGCTACCTCAGGCACCCAAAGAAGGTGCTGTTCAAAATGAGGTGACACAAAAACCAGCCCAATAGTCGCAAGAAAAGAAAGTTGAAACCCAGGATCAAAAACGAGCACGAAAGGATTCCACAGTACCATGACTACTGCAGCAAGAATGAGAGCTCGCAAAAGCATATAGGGTCGTACAAGATACACTGCAAGCATTCCAATGATTGCCATGATACTTGCACGAAATACCGTAGCTCCCGCACCTACCATAGTTGCAAATCCTGCAACGCCTAGAACTCCTAAACAAAGTCCGATTGTTCGTGGGAGAAATGTGGTCATCCTAATAATACTATTTGCAACGAGTGTGAGATTGTACCCCGACAAAACGACAATATGAATTATTCCTGTGTCACGAAACGCAACAAGCCATGCATCTCCAAGGGAACGTTTTGCACCAACAACTAGTCCGCCTGCAAGAGAAGCAGAGGGTTCCGGTATGAGTAGTGAAATAGATTCAAGCCATGATTGCTTCCACGCAAGCAGGGTGCTGATGATAGGATTACCTTGTTGCTCATGCAGACTCGTGACTTCGGCAAGTCGCATTTCATATTGAATATTTTCTTTCATGAGGTACCCAACTCAAATGATTTTGGTTTGTGCACCACTCCTTGAACTGCTACTCGATCTCCATATTGAAATTCCGGATACTGAGGAACTGATACTCGGAGACGTGTTGTGTGTTGTGCGTCACCTGCATCAACCGCAACATACAGAACTGCATGATCATCCCGAACATCAACTTCATGTATCACAGTACCTGTTGTTGATATCGTTTCACCTTCAGAAAAAATTTCTTTTGCAAAATAATTCTGATATGCACTCTCTGTACGAATTACCCCTAAAAGAAAAGCGAGTACAGCAAGTGCAATATATGCAGTACCCCAATCAAATGAAACGAGCTTGCCTATACAAGTAACGAGAGCAATGGTGAGTAGCACAACAACAAAACCCTGTACTGAAATACTAAAAAACGAGCGCCACAAAACACCCGTTAAAAATCCTCCCGCAAGTATAAAGAAGGATGTTCTCATAGTGTGCAGGACTTCTGATTAGGAAGACCTATCCATAGCCTCGTTCGCAAGTCGATCCGCATGTGCGTTGTCCTCACGTCTAACATGTTCAAAGGTGACGGAAGGAAACGTGGAGACCAGTAAGTTGTGAACCTGTATGTACAGAGGAAAAAGTGTTTCTTCTTTTATTTGATATTCGTTGTTGAGTTGTTTACAGATAAGCTCTGAATCCATTCGAACGGTCACCTCGAGCGTTTTACATTGAGCCTTACCAAAATGTTTTGCAATCATTTCGAGTCCGAGCACCACCGCTGCATACTCTGCATAGTTGTTTGTTTTTATACCGAGGTACTTTGATGTTTCCTTTACCGTCTTTCCCGTTTCATCATAGACCACTGCACCAGCACCCGAAGGTCCAGGGTTTCCCCTTGCTCCTCCATCCGTATGTAAAACTAATTTCTTTTTCATCCCGTTAGAGACAGGTCACAGAGTGACCGTCGGTTACATTGATAATATTTCTTTCTTGTTTTTTTTTCATGATACTAAATGTTTGCGTTGACCTTACACTTTCTCGTCTCTAACGGGATTCATCCCGTTAGAGACAGGTCACAGAGTGACCGTCAGTTAAGTTAATAATTCTGTTATCTAAATTATTTTTCATATACCACTGTACCCGTCGGACATGCCACTTTTGGTCTCTAACGGGATTCATCATGGAAACATACTACCACACCATAAGCACCCGATACACCTGCACACACTTCCGTGTGCATACCTCATTAAACATGGTCGAAACAGGAGAGGGTAATTGAGGGGAGTACAAAAAATTCTAAGAATGGAAAATATCGACTAGCTTAAGACGTAGTAGAGGGGGACCTTTGAAGTAAGATGCCTCAAGGTGTGCCACAAAGGAAACTGGTGTTTCAGAGTGAAACGAACAACCAAACGAATCTGCTTCTGTAAAAAAAGAAATTGCGGTGATATCACCTCCGTGTTCTCTTTTGAATTTGAATTCAAGATGCTCGTTCCCTTTGCCAAACGTTTTCACAGTACGGATGGATACCGCACGAAAGAAAAAAAGAGGTTTTGGGTTTCCCTCACCGAACGGGCCAAAAGAACTCACCTCACGGTAGGTGTCCCAGTTCACTTGGTCTAGTGTTAGCTCCTCATCGTAGTAGGTGTCGAGAGACGCATCCTTCTGTGAAACAAGCGCGTATGCTTGGCTTAGTTTTTCCTCAAGGGTGTGGACCTGTTCCTCCTCCAAGGAAAACCCTCCAGCGATAGTATGTCCACCATACTCGAGGAAGCTCTCATGTGCTTTTTCCATAAGTGCAAAAATACTACAAGAGCCATCAGAACGACAGGAGCCTTTGATAGTGGTTCCTGATTCGCGTCCCCAGAGAAACACCGGACGTTTGTATTCTTCAGCAAGTGACCCCGCCACGAGACCGAGGAGGGAAGGTTTCCATTCAGGATTACCCAGAACAATAACCGACTTGAGGTTTTCGATTTTTTTTAGTTTTCGATGTACCTCACGTTTCATAGTCGCGACAACTGTTTTTCGCTCGGTGTTAATAGCGTCAAGCGTTTCAGCAAGAGCCCCCGCTTCCCTCAAGTCAGTGGATGAAAGGAGCGCAAAAGCATCCTTCGCATGACCCATCCGACTCGCAGCGTTAATTCTCGGAGCAATGGTGAACGCAACATCGTCCTCTATAAGATACTTCTGATTTGTACGCGCTTTTTTTAAAAGAGCTTGAAGTCCAACACGTCTGCTTTTGCGAAGTACCATGAGTCCAAAATAAGCTAATGTTCGATTCTCTCCCGAGAGGTGGACCATATCAGCTATCGTTGCCATACCTGCCATATCAAGTTGCCATTTTTCCCACCCGACAGGAATAGTCTCCATACTTTCTTCTGCGTGTGCACGAAGGTGAATTATGAGCGCTTGCACAAGCTTGAATGCGACTCCCGCACCACACAGCATTTTTTCTGGATATGAACACCCGTCCTGTTTGGGATTCAAAATCGCACACGCCTTTGGAATTTCCATTCCGACCAGATGGTGATCCGTGACAATAACATCAATACCGTTTTTTTGTGCGTAGGCAACATGCTCTACGTCGGCGATACCGCAATCGATGGTTACGATAAGTCCCGCTTTTTTTTCTATGAGTTCATCAATACCCTCCGCATTGAGTCCGAAACCATCTCTGTTTCGATGTGGTGTGTGATGGATCACATAGTCATAACCAATCCTACGAAAAAAATCATTGAGCAAGACTGCCCCAGGGATACCGTCCATGTCATAGTCACTCCACAACACAATGGTTTCTTTTTTTGCTATTGCAGTCATGATGCGATCAACTACTTTCTGCATGTCCTTCATCAAGAAAGGATCGTGTATATCACGTTCCCAGTTCGGGTGTAAAAATATTTCTGCTTCCTGCTCTGTTGTAATGTTGCGTGCAAGGAGCAACCGCTTCGTGAGTGCTGAGTATGGAGCAAGCTGATTTGCATCAATATCTGGAATCGGTCTCAGAGAGTACAATGACATGCAGTCCATTGTAACAAATCTACACAACCTCGATGAGTATCGGATTTGTGTTTTGTATGTCTTACTTTGTTGTTTCTACCAACCAACGAAGCAGGGTCCGAGTATCCTGTTTCCAATCCTTAGAATTAAGAACAACGACGGCGATGGGGCGAACCTCTTTGCCGACTGGTACCGTAAATATGGAAAGAGATGTTTGCCCAGCCTCGTCGGTATACCCGAGTTTGCCTCCGCGGAAATGTGGATCTCGTGCTAGAACATTTTGATTGGTTATGTCCCACGATTCGCCGTCGGTACTGGTGATACTCATATCTTCTTCTTTTGTGATATCCAAGAGAAACCTTTTTTCATAGTAGAGGTGGTGGGCAAGCAGAGACAAATCAAATGCTGAAGAAATATTTTTAGGCGAGAGCCCCGAGGAGTCAGAGAAAGAACTCTGTGCCATACCAAGTGCTTTCACGTATGCATTCATGTTACTCATAAAGTAGGTTTCTCCAGCATGCTCCGCTATTTGTTCGGCGACGGCGTTGTCTGACCGAAGCAAGAGTGGGTAGTATAAATCACTCAACGTGTAGTAGTGCTCATCTGGTGCAAGCACCTGTGCACCCTGTCCAATGACGTCAGTCGCTACAAGAGCAGTCACCAGTTTTGTAATACTTGCAATAGGGTACTTATCACCTGCATTTTTTGTAAGAAGGGTCTGTCCAGTAACCAAGTCTGTGAGTGCGTACGCTTCTGCACTTGTTGCTGGCAGAGCATCGTACATGATGTCTACTTTCTTAAGGTCAGAATTTGTACTAAGTACCTTTTCTGTTCTTACGCTCACCGACATTCCTTCTTTCGCAAACGCAAAGACACGTTCCGCATCCCACGCAGAGAGTTCGATAAGTCCATCCATGCGCGCATCGGTAAGCTCGATACCTTCTGCATTTTGCGGGGTTGCGTGAAGTGCGTGCGTATCTCCAAACTGGATAAAGTAAGGAAACCGTACCATGGTGATGGTAGAAAGTTTTGTCCTTGTTTTTTTATCAATACTATACGTTCCCTGTGACACATACTCTGGAGAATTAGTATCGGGAGCATGAAGTATTTCATAGCTTCCTACAAGCACATCATCCTCATAGAGCGAAACCTGCATGTCGACGGTGTCGAGCACGATATATTTTCCTGTCATAGCCAACTCTGTGCTACTTCCCGTATCAGAGGAACCTCCTGAAAAAGAAGGGACAAGGGCACGTGCTGTTTGAAGATTAGGCAACAGGTCTTGCGTCGACATAAACCAAATAAGCGCACTTGTGCTTACCACAGCAAGGGTCATCTTAAAAATGAATTTGGTCCTAGGGGTAGCTATCGAAAACATGTGTATTGTGTATTGTAAAACTTACCAAAAACTTGGTCGCATACATCGTTGCGTAAGTCCTATATAATAGTAGTTGTATACATTTATACAACACTAACAGTTTACCATATGGAAGAAACAATATTCTCAAAAATCATTCGACACGAAATACCTGCTGATATTATCTATGAAGATGACGCAGTGATAGCTTTTTTAGACATTAAACCAATTAACCCAGGCGGTACGCTTGTTGTTCCAAAAAAGTGGAGCAGGAACGTTCTTGATATTGATAGTGAATCATGGAGTAAAGTAATGGAGGTGGTGCGTTTACTTGCTCCTGCAGTAAAAAGTGCGATGCATGCAGAAGGTATTAATATCGTCATGAATAATGAGCCTGTAGGTAATCAACTTATCTTTCACAGCCACGTACACATTATTCCTCGACACAAAAACGACAACAGTATCGACGTTCCCGGCACTCCCTACCCTGAAGGTGAACAAGCGAGGGTTGCGGAGAAAATCAGAGCAAAGCTCCTCGAGTTAAATGTTTAATGTTGAAAGTTATAAAGTTGAAGACGAAGCCATGCACTAAGTATTGCTCTGGTACAGGGTAAATTAAATACTAGTATTCTCCAAAAACGTACTTACATACCCGCATTCGCGGGCTTGTACTTTCAACATTTAACTCCGAGTTGGCAAGTAACAAGTCGAGATGAAAGCAGAAAAATTATTACTCTGATACTAGAATTTATGTATATATTATATAGGCTATTATGTGCTTTAATATATAAACACGTGTGATACCATATTAATATGCAAAAACAACACCTTGCAATCATCATACTTTTCGTTTTCACCTTGCTACTTGGTGTAGCATCGTTCTTGCTCCCGAAAGAGGTGGTGTCACCAACACCTGAGCATATTCAGCCAACAACTCAAACAACGACAGATATCAACACTATGGAACCTATCGTTCCTGAGGCAAAGGTGAGTACGGAAGGGTGGAAGACTTGTCGAAATGAGGAGTATGGGTGGGAAGTGAAGTATCCCGGGGAGTGGTATGTGTACGGAAAAGGTAGCCATGGTGATGAAATATATACCGATTATATGTATGAGACACCTTGCGTTGGTGATAATGTGGTAATTGCTGAATGGGAACCTGGCACAAACCGTTTAGACACCTCTGGAAAGAAGAGTGTTCAAATCAATACAAATCAAGAAAGTTTTGGAACGAATAGAAGTGGTTTTACAAATGTACGTGATCTTGCACAATCATATGCAGAACTTGCTCATGTAGAATTCTATAGTGTTGGTGAGTTAGAATTTGTTAGAATAGAAATTAATAATGGTCCAACAAAATTAGACGCAATTCAGAACTTAAAACGCCTTGAAATTAAAGGACTAACTGAATACCCTGACTTACTCGAAACCATGCTCACCACGTTCCGATTTCTCGACACCGCAACTTCTTCTCCGAAATAGAAAATTCCCTGCTCCTCGAGCAGGGAATTTCGTAAAGAACAAGTTTCAAATTATTTCCACAATAGTACGTTTACCGCAAATGGTCTTGCCGGGTCAGCTCCTGCACCCGCCCATCCATACGGGTCAACACGTTCACCGTAGAGCATGAGTGTGTAGTGAAGATGTCCACTGCCAGTGGTACCTATCTTAGTCACTCCCGCGCGAACCATCTGCCCATAAGAAACCGTATGGGTGGTGAGGTGGAGGTAATGGGATTCATACCCATTACCATGATCCACGACCACCTTACCGTCTACAGATGTTACTCTACCGTCAGCCGTAGCGTAGGCTGGTGTTCCATTATCAGTTGTAAAGTCATACCCTGTGTGACCGTCATAGAAGAGATAATCAGAATTATCACCGTTATTATATTGACCTCCAACAGAGAAATTGCTTTCATTGGTTTGCATGTACCCCTCTAAATCAACATTCGACTCACAAGAGTTTTCACTGCCTGTAACCGCAAATCTACCATGCTCATACTCTCCTATTTCGCCTGTATACGCTGTAATCACGTCATCGGCGCAGTTTGCGCGACGGTAGTCAGAGTGTATCGACGACCACACCAAATCCATATGGTGGTCGAGTACTGAACTGATAGGTGCCGTATATGCACTTCTCCCTGCAAACGGAAACTCAAGTCCATCCACCAGGTATATCTCGTCAAAGTAAATGGTAGTAAGGTTGCCGACTTCAAAGATAAGTTCCTTGATGTAGACATTTTCAGCATTCAGCGCTGATGAGTCTAATGGAATTACCACGGTATA
>LCCS01000025.1 GCA_000998045.1 Parcubacteria group bacterium GW2011_GWD2_42_14 | reverse complement strand
ACTAATGGAAACAGCACGTTGGAAATTTTGTGCAGCTACTGCAAAATTCTCTACCCCATAATGAAGCAATCCGAGTTGGAAAAAAGCAACGGCGTTACTCGGATTAAACAACGTAATAGCCTCAACAGAATTTATGGCATTTTCTACATCATTCTCCTCAATCTGAATTTGTGCTAGCAAGAAAATAGCGTCAGTGTACTGATTACGAAGCGTAATAGCCTTCTCAACATATTCACGAGCTTTTGCGTTGTCACCACGTGACCGTTCGAGTACTGCCTTTGCGTAGTATATTGAAGGTGAGTTAGGACGTAGTGCAAGTGCTTCATCATATGCAGATACTGCACTCTCTACTACTCCGCCCACACCTATAGGTATCACGCTTTGATAAATGCTTCCGAGGTTAACCCAGTTCTGGTAATCTTTTTCATCAAGCTTTGTAGCTTCAAGTGCATTTCCAATAGCGGTAGAAAGATATCCTTCAAACTCTGTTTTTATTTCCTCAACTGGTTTGTTTTGTGCGATAAGATTTTGAACTCGTACTGCATCAATGTTGCTTACGAGTCGATAGTATAAGTCAGTTTGATGTAGTTGCAGTGCTTTGTTTGCAATGTCATACGCTACAAGTATGTCTCCATTGGTTGAAATAACATTTGCTGACTCTTGGTATGAAGCTTCGGCAATATAGCGCACTGAAAGTCCGTAAATACCTCCTACCGAACCCAAAAGAAGCAAGGTGAGACACAAGGTAGTTACAAATCCGACACGAGGATTTTCACGAACCGCAAGTTTAAAATATGTCGCATGTGAATTTGAAACAAAGCCCAGTGAAGCTATAAACACACCCGTAAGCAGAGCTGCGTATAATACAAGAGTTGGACTTGGTACCTGAATCACCGTATTAATCCATAAATAGAGGGCGGCGACAAACGAAGTTACTCGTACATAGTTTGCAATATCATTCTTGTCCCCATCTTTCGCAAGAATAAGGTTACGAGCTCCTCGCCATATAAACACGACAAAAAAGACGAGCCATGCAATTGCTCCCAATAGACCTGTCGTTATTATCGAAGTTGGGACAAGTCCAATACCAAAGAAGAAATCAGTGAGCCAAAACGCTCCTACGTTAATACTCAATGGCATGTAGCGCGCCCACTGGTGGTAGAACGTACCTGGACCAGTACCAAAGATCAAACCACCATCCTTGAACGCTTGGCTACCTATAGAGACGGTCGTACTCCAATTAGGCCTAACATCAAATTCTCCAATATCAACCTTGTGTGCTACATATGCAGTTATGTTGCTGTTCCCAGCTTCATCAACAGCGGGCGGTACGGCTACGAATAGGAAAGCGAATAAAAGTACCACCAATGAAGCAATGGAAATGTTTTCCCATCCTTGAAGTTTTTTGGAAAAAGTTACAGACGACACGCTATACACGAGAAACGCAAGCGCAAATGCACCAATAATCCACCAGAGCACCGTGAGGTTAACCGCTGTGAGGAAAAACAGAGAGGCTATGAGCACTACCCATAGTAAGCCACGAACGATTGAGGTGACAGGGAGTAGTACCAGTGAAAGTAAAACAAATATTGTAATGAGACCGAAAAATACTCCAAGATCATTGAGAGTTCCGACGAGTGATACTGATTGTAAACCAAGACTTTCTACACTTGAAGGCACAAAAAATATGTAAAGTTCTAAGAGTGTTAGAAGTACAGCGGAGCCGAACATTGCAAGGTAAATTCCTAGAGCTTTTTTCGCTGTTGTAAGGGTAATAGCCGTAATCGTTAAAGCAAGAGCAGAAATGAGCATAAAAGAAAGACTATCCATAGTGAGACGTTCTCCAAATATTGACTGGTTACCCGAGGATGCAAAGAGTGTTGAGAGGAGGTACGCGACAGGTATAAGCCATGCCGCACCTAAGATGAAGGATTTCGGCAGTAAGATTTCCTGTGCACGAATATGAGCAATGACAAAAAATACAGCAACAACAAGGACCAATACACCACCAACAAAAATTTTAGTCATAAGTGAGGGAACCCCTGATGAAAACAGTACACACACGGGAAGTACGAACGCAAGAAGGAGAAGTGTCCAGTACTCAAAAGAGTTTATTAGTTTTGAAGCTTTTGAAACGTTGTTAGTGTTGAACATGTCCATGTATTAATAAAGTGGTTTTTCCCCACTACAGGTAATAAATCTAATTGTACACAACAGGAGAGGTGGTGCGCAAACAAGCTTATACCACTATCTTATTCAGTATCAAATACCACTGGGACAGTCTTGTTTCCCTTCTCACCCACCAGAGGAAAGCCCGTATATTCAAATACTAACACGCCACTTGTTGCTGTTTTTGCATCAAAAACGAGCGAAACCTCAAAAGGAGTATGCTCACCTGTTCCCCATGTCCCTTGTGGCACTATAGGAACTTCTGCAAGCACTTCGCCACCCATTGCTTCGAGTCGCAACGAGACATCTCCCTCAATAGAACTAGGGAGTTGACCTCGCACTGAAAAAGGACTTGATATTATTTCACCATGTTCGGGACTCAAAACGACAATTTCCTCCTCATTTGCGAATGACTCTTGTGTAGATGACGCAGATGTATCTATAAACGTAAAGCTCCTAAGTATTTCTTCCTCAATATGACGAACATTGGCATCTATAAAACCGCTTCGTAGCATCACATCTCCCGACACCTCGTCGAATTCATCTTGTGAAATCTCAACTTCTCCTCGCATAAAAAGAAACTCTTCTTCTTCCACCAAAGCCCGTGCAAACACAAAACCAGCGTCGGTCCAACTTGAAGGACTGTTATCAAAAACTGCTTTCGTCGCCCAAGGTCTACCAGTATTAAAAACGTAATCTTTTGCCGAAGCCTCAGGTATCTGAATAATCACCGTACTCGCTTGCATTTTTCCGAAAGTTTCTTCTGTTTCAGCTCCATGTGGATACACAGAAACATGAGAAGTAATCTCTTCTAGACTGACCACGTTTGACGTAGTGCTCGTTGCAACTGCTGGAAAGACACTCACCACAGGCTCACCTGTACTCAAGGTTCCGGTTGCCACCATCCAACCTGACGGATACTCAAAAGAAAATTCGTATGTGTCATTTACATAGGTTCCCCACCCTTCTCGAGAATTTTTCTCCTCTTCTTCAATCACCTCTTCATCTGCTATCTCAGGTGTATATATAGGTTGGTGAGATGATTTACCAATTACATACAGAACCGCCACTCCCGCAAGTATAGCGACTGCAAGTCCAAGTAGCGTTAAAGCTACCGCGTTCCCTGCTTCAGTATGTCGTCCTCTTGGCGTGTCTGTGTTCATTATTACTTGAGAAGTGTTGTTTTTTTCTGATTGAATACACTAAGTTTTTTACCTTGTTTGTAATCAAGATATCGATTGTACAACCATTCTGCCATAGCCCCCAGAACATAGGCAACACTAGCATTTAAGAGAATAAACAATGGGTATATTGCGGAAGGAAACGGTAGCCCCAAATCCTCAACCCAAATAAATGCCCACGGCATAACTGGTAAAATAATATACGCACCACACGTGCTACTCGTGCAGTAAAAAACAAAAACGTACACCCCAAGTGTAAAAAGAGCATACGCGATGATAAAGTATTTCCCCACCAATGATTCAAGCATGTTATTCATACCCCAAAGCTTACCTTGCCTAAAAAAACAGTCAACCCCGTTAGAGGTCGGTTTCCGTAGGGAACCTAAAGCTCTAACGGGGTCAACCCCATAGTGAAATTTCATTTGAATGGAATCGGTAATATTTAAAAAATCACTTATGCTCTATCAATATCACAACCCTCTTCACATAGACTACATATAATAGCAAAGCCAAAATGAAATTCTACTACGGGGCAACCTTTCCTCTTAACGCAAAAAGACGCTTTCCAGCGTCTTTTTTTTTGATTATTTCTTTACAATCACTTTGATTTTCTCTTTTTTCTTCCCTTCTGTTTTAGGCATAATAACCTTAAGCATACCATCTTTGTACTCAGCTTCAATTTTTTCTTCATGCACCATTTCGGGTAGTCGGAGTGTACGCTCAAAGCTTCCTCGGGTTATTTCCTTGCTATAAAACTGTTTACCTTCACCAGTGGAGGCGGGTAGTTCTTTTTCTTCTTCACGTGTTCCTGCAATGCGCAAATAGTTACCTTCAACAGTAATATCTATTTTTTCTGGATCAATACCTGAAACATTCATCTCTGCGACTACATTGTTCCCTTCTTCATACAAATCAACCGCCATGTCTCTCCCAAATTTTAAAAAGTTTTGTGTGGGAAAGTCATTAAAGAATCGGTCAATTTCACCAAACGGTTCCCATTTGATTATAGCCATAGTGCTTTAATTATTACCCTTATAATATAAAAGTATAATTATGCGGAGAAAAAAATTCAAGCATGGCATAACTAACACACCACACTCTTTTCATACGTAAAACAAAGGAGGAATAAAAGCTCTTAAGCGGATAAAGTATCAAGCTTCTTTTTTAATGCAATAATATAAAGACTTTCTGACCATCCTAGAGGATTGTTTTCGTTTGGTACATCTGTCTGACTATAGTATAGCTCGGGGAGTTTACCCTCTTTATCGCATGCATGACGAGCTTCTTCAAGCCAGTAGTCTGCTCGCTTAAAATCTCCGCGCTCTCGATAAATAATAGAAAGCCATGGAAAGCCCATGGTCCATTCAGCTTCCTCGCTGTACCCGTCATCATTAGCGTTGTAGTACCTATCGTTTCGATACCTCACCACACCCATGTCTCGTGCAAGGTGATACTCAAGGTTTGCTAAAATTTCCACTGTTTGTTCCTCACTCACCACATGATACGGGAAAATGAGAGAAAGGAGAGCCAAATCAGTAAACTTTGTAGTGGACTCTCGTGGAAGTCGTATGTTGAGTGATTCTTCTCCTTTTTGGATACAAGCATCAGGTACCTGTGCAAGTCCAGATTCTTTGATTTTTTTGAGACCAGCGACGCATGCACCAACAGATGACGAATGCACTTCCTCGTATTCCTCCCAGACACCATTATCCGCATCGTTCCAATACTCAACAGTACCTAGATAATCAACAAGACGTTGTACAATTCGCTTGTCGTCTTCTCCACGAATGACACTTGTACCGTTCAACTCATGGTTACCAATAGCAAAGAGGATGCAACCAACGGCATCATTTTGCTTGTTGCCCCACTCCTCCCAAAACTCTTCGAATGTTTCCGGGTTGTACCGAGCATGTATGTACTGGTATGAGAATTGAGGACGCTTTTCTATTGCCCAATTTATCTTGTCCTCATGCTTAAGAAATATAGTAAGAAGTGCGTGCCATGTTTTTTGACTAATCTCCCAGTCTCCTGTTTCTTCAAACGCCATCACCTCATAAAAATTGTCACGAAGCCAGCTTTTGTCATAGCCGGTCGCGACACCGACGTCGGCCGCAGCAAGAAATAAACCACTTGGCGCAATCAGTGTACGCAATATAGCAAGATGCGCGTCTATTTCGCTTTGAAGGTTCTCTTTCATTATGTAGTCAATCTTACTCTACAGACTCTGGTTGTGGCAAATGGGGGGGTTCTGATGTAGCTTTTTCCCCCTCAAGAATAACTTGCAAAAAAGGAGCGTTCTCGGCAATCGCTGCTGCAAATTCCTCACTTACTGCACGTGCGTCAAGGTAGAGCTCAACGATTGTTTTTTCAGCTTCGGTTTTTTGCACATACATACCAACCGCTTGTTCCTTATGTCTGTTTCCTTGTTGTGCAAAACTTTCTTTAAGACCCTTCAACGATTCTAAAAGAATTTCATATTTTCCAATTACTTCCTCCTCAGGAGTTTTTGCTGGCCGTTCACGAAAAAGAATTTCTTCAGCTTCAGGGATTACTTCAATAAGTTTTTTAATAGCTTCGCTCGCTTCAGCATATGACTGTTTTTTTATTTCTCTATACCCTTCCTGAGTATCGGGGGTACGTTCTGTTTTAACCCGAGTTTGTAGTTCTTCTGCCTGAGACGGCATACCTTCATTGTTCATTACCGCGACTATAGCATGTAGTTTTTTTCACGCCAGCACATTTTCCACTTACACAAATATTTTGTATAAATGCAAGCCCGCACACTTACATTTACACTGTGTTGCCTTACAACACGCACACCGCGGTGTGCGCAGTGTGAATGTTAGGTGCGGGCAAGCCCTGTTAGCCAGCTCTGAGAAATTACTTCTGAAATGTACCCTCCTCCCAAAAACGCCTTACGTGATGCCATGCAAATTTTGCTACCACAAGAACCACAACGAGTATGATACCGGCGTATATGATTAACTGCACCAGACCGAGCAAAAGCACCAATACTCCTAAAGTTAGGTCTTGTAACGTGGTGTTGAGGTTTGCAATACTCGAACGTATGTTATGTACCCAAGAATCTTTGAGTGATGCGATATCAACCATTTGGTACTTTTCCACTCGCAAAGAGAAGTACACATAATCAATCATATCTGCAAGCTCTGCACGTTGGCGGGCTATAGCATCTATCTGTTGAGAGAGATTTACTCGTTCACGAGTAAGGCGCTCAATCGTGTTAAGTTTACTATCAATAATTTTGGTCAATGATTCAACATCTTCCACTGCTGTTGCTAGTGTCCGTAAATCATCGTAAGCGGCTACGGCATCGGTAAGGGCGATTTCTAGTAGTTCTTGCTTACGAAGTAAAATATCCAATTGACCTTCATACTCCACAACCTGTTTTTTTATTGTTTCAGTTGCTGCAGAAAATTCTTCTGGATTGAGATTTTCTATCTCTGTCACCATACTCGCAACATGTGCTCGTTCGACTTTAAATTGATAATTGCAATATAAATCATTTCGTACCGCTTTTTCAAAAACCACATACGCAAGTGGTTTCCACGATTCTATAGAATCACACACCCCATCAAGATTACCTTCTTTAAAAGAACCATAGTATGAGAGTGACTCATATGACTCAGCATCCGCACCTACGGAAGGCTCCGTGGCCTGTTCCTCACTCATATCACCGTCATATGATTTGTAGCTTGGTGCACTGCTCGGTACAGGTGCATATGGTGCCATTTCAGCAATACCTGCTCCTGTATCACTAGACATGCGATACGAATCTGTGGCCACCATGTTTCCTGTATACTGCTGTGGCAGAAGTGTTTTTACAACAGAGAGAACAATCGCTACTCCTACAAGACTTACAAATCCAAGCAGAAACAATTTCCACGGAGACATCTCACGCCATGAACCGTTTGTAAAGGGATTAACCATATTTTTTTATCAGTAAATAAAAGTACCTAGGTACTGTTTTTATAGTATACCAACAAACTCAGGCAGGAGACGGTCTATACACAGGGAGATAGACTAGATCTAGAACAGCTCTGTTTTATTTACTACTACAACTTCATAACCCTCTTTAAAAACATAGTCCGGCAATGTTTGAACACGGGTCACCAAGCCAAACACTGTCCCTTGTGGAGGTTGTAAAACACCTGATGCGTTTGGAAGAACGCTCTGTTCTCCTTGGATAACGGTATAAAATTCATCAAGCCATAAAATATCAACCTCCTGATATGGGAGCCGCAGTTGTGGCGCATTTTCTTTTTGCGAAAAAATAACAAAAATTGCATCTTGTCCAAGTACTGGTGCTTGTGTATCTGGAGCAAGATTATCGAGATGTACGGTTGTTGCATACAACTCTTGCTCACCAACCCAAAGATGCAACGTTCCATCTATATTTCCATAGTTTGCAACTTCGGTCACCTGCGTTGTCCATGACCAAACAAGAAATCCCACGAGCGCAAAAAAAACTGCAAACGCAGCAAACGCCCAAGGATAATTCTTTGGTGTGAGCGATTTTTTAAGTACTAATGAGTTTGAACTTACATGGACGAACCTATTCTGAGCAGTGCCCTGCTCAAGATCGTCTGCACTCCGCATATCGTCATCGGAGGTTACCCCAAGACTTCCACTGCATGCGGCACATATCACTCTTGTTTGATCCAGACCATCATCCGAGTACGTACGAACAAAGCGAACATTGGGGTCATTTGGTGAAATGGAAAACGTCGCGTAGCCAGAGGAATCATCGACTTTCATATCAGAACTACAGAGAGGCGTATCACACCCCGCACAAAGGTATACACCACTGTAGTTGGTGTGGGCATATGCACCCGTATGGGGTGCCTCTAGTTTTCCAAGACGCAACGCCTCGTAGACAGGACGTGAAAGTTTTTTCTGCCAAAATTCTTCTGACTGTTCTTTTTCTCCCATAGGTACGTGAGTAAAGTGTACCACAAAAACGTGTTGGTGTTTTTTTAGACCTGTAGCACGTATAGAACCAAATTTTTATGATTCCATCTGGTCTGACGGAGAATTAAGAAAATGAAGCACTCTTGCCTGCCCCGTACCCATTGCGAAGCTTTGCGGTACTGGGGTGGTGCACCGTTTGTGTAATTCCTACACTATTTTACAGCACTCTTAACAGAGTATTTCCCTACGCGAGTACGCAGTATGCGCATAGCAAGTGCTGGAATCCCAATCTGTTCTCCAAGTTCATTTGCGAGCGAACGCACATAGGTTCCGCTTGAACAATGGACGTTTATGGTAGCTACATCAAACGTCATGCCGTACAAAATCCGCAAGGTGTCCCTCCATAGGTGCAGAATTCGTTCTTGGCGAAAGTCTCCCTTGACCAACTTTATTGCTTGCTCAATCTCCTCAAGTAAATCTTGATCGTTTATACGCTTCATTCCTACGAGAGAGGCTGAAAAAATTTCTATTTTGTGCTCAGGTAATTCAAACGACGCAAGATCTCCTTTCCTCGCATGTACAAACAAAGGCTTTCCTTCGAGAGGCTTGCTTGAAAACGGCGGATACTTCTGGGTTCGTTCTCCTGACATTTGCGCGATGTACTCTATCAAGAGCGCAGATCGAACGGGTTTGTGACTTGAACGCGTTACTGCATCACTCATAACTCCAAGTATGTCGTACGTGTCGGTCGCAAAACCAAACAGTACATCGAACGTGTACTCTTTTTCCAACCCTAAGTACTCAGTGCGATTTTTGTTTGTTTCTCCTGCAAGCACAAGTAAAAGTCCTTCCGCCATAGGATCAAGCCTTCCTGCATAGGAGAGTGGGATATTTTTATACTCGGGATTGTCTTTACGGAAACGTTCGAGGCGTTGTAAAGGCGTTTCTCCACGTGCTTTGTATAGATTGAGGATATCTTTCATTTCAGGTACACTTTACCTCATCTATGACAAAAAAGAAGAGCATATTATCGACAGACCCATATAAGGGTGTCCGGGACTTTTATCCAGAAGAAATGTATATCGAGCAGTACTTATTTGATACCATGCGTGACGTGGTAGAACATTTTGGCTACGAAGAGTACAGTACCTCGCTCTTAGAGCCGACCGAACTCTATGATGCAAAAACGAGTCAAGAGATTGTAAACGAACAAACCTATACCTTTGTTGATCGTGGTCAGAGGAGGGTAACACTTCGTCCTGAAATGACTCCCTCAGTTGCAAGACTCGTAGCGGCAAAGCAACGAGAACTTTCGTTTCCACTTCGTTGGTACACTATTGCAAACGTGTTTCGTTACGAACGACCCCAAAAAGGGCGACTTCGAGAACACTGGCAATTAAATTGCGACCTATTCGGTATAGCTTCTATTGAGGCTGACGTAGAAGTTATTTTTTTGGCCTATGAACTTATGCGAGCATTCGGTGCACGCGATTCCGAGTTTGAAATCCGCATCAACCAACGTTCCGTCATACCTGAGACGCTTTCACTTCTTGCCCGTGAGCACGGACTCACTCTACCCAAGGAAAAACAAGCAGAACTTCTTCGACTAATGGATAAGCGGGACAAATTTAAGCCACGAGTGTATGCGGAAGAAATGCGCACACTCCTTGGTGAGAAACTTTCAAACGTGGTACTCACCCACTACACACCCGCAACTATTCGCAAACTCATCACAGAGACCAAGGCTGGAAACGAGCTCGTAACACTGCTTGAAATACTGGAGCGACGTGGAATAACCAATATCATACACGACCCCTATTTGGTACGCGGTTTTGACTACTACACTGGAATGATTTTTGAGGTGTTCGACACCTCAAAAGAAAACAACCGCTCCCTCTTTGGTGGAGGTCGATACGATAATCTCCTTGAGCTCTTCAACAAGGATCCCATTCCGACGGTCGGGTTCGGTATGGGCGACGTAACACTTCGTGACTTCTTGGATACCCACAATCTCCTACCAGAATACTCCTCCGCAACAGACCTCTACATAGCGGTCATGAACCCTTCCGTGTTTGACTTTTCTGCACAACTCGCACAGAGACTTCGAAGACATGATCTTACTATTGCTGTTGACTACTCGGGGAAAAAAATTGGAGATCAGGTAAAAACGGCAACAAAAAAGAATGTGCCTTTCTTGCTCGTTGTCGGAGACGATGAACAAGACACTGGCATATACAAACTGAAACACTTACCAACCAAAAAAGAGTACATCGTTCCCGAATCACAGATTGCCGAAGTGCTCTTTCAAACACTTGAATAGTATAAAAATTTAACAAACTGAAATTTCACAATGGGAAAAAAAGGTATTACGAAAGTTGTTTTTGATATAGAAACAGCAAACATCTTCGATGAGGTAAGCAGTAACGATCCCGCGAAGCTCGACATCTCAATAGTTGGCATTTACGACTCACACACCGACACATACAGCTCGTATGCAGTCTCTGAATTTGGCAAACTCTGGCCCATCATAGAACGTGCCGACATGCTCATAGGGTACAACTCTGACCACTTCGATATCCCCCTCCTCAATAAATACTACCCGGGAGACCTCACTACTATTAAAAGTCTTGACCTGCTCCTTGAGATACGTAACTCTCTGGGGAGACGCCTACGCCTAGATACCGTAGCTGAGGCAACATTGGGAATAAACAAATCTGGTCATGGACTTGAGGCGGTACAGTGGTGGAAAGAGGGTAAAGAGGACCTTGTACGCAAGTACTGTCTCGACGATGTACGTATTACCAAAGAGGTGTACGATTTTGCTCTCAAAAATAAAGAGGTGAGTTACAAAGACTTTGGGGATATTAAAAAAATTAAACTCAATACCAAAGACTGGGAAAAGATTGCTGAACCGTCATTTTTGACGCACACGTTGCCATTCTAACAACTTTCAGAAAGTAGTAACAGACGGGCGCGCAGTATCAGTATGCAGTATAATTACAGTAGATTAGATTTTTGTCATAACAAATATATTTAGGCGCTCAGATAAGCTCTGAGTATTTTTCAACTCTGTGTACGGGGGTGTTTTATGATTACGATACGTTCTGCAACACCATCTGATCTGGATGGAATCATGGCTGTCGAAGAAAAAAAGTGGGAGGAAGGCACTGCGGCAACGCGTGAAGTTATGGCGAACCGCATCACTATATGCAACAATGAAGTACCTCATCATTTTTTTGTAACCGAAGAGAACGGTGCCATTACCGGTTATTTGGTAATGCAACCTACAAACTTAACTCCAGATGCCTGCGTATCGTGGACATCTGCAACAGACAACGGGGCCATGGAGACGACGTACGAACCTGATGGTGTAAATCTGTACATTGTATCCATTGGAGCAATTTCTCCTCCCAAAGCTTCTGCAGATACTGCAGATCGCATTATCGCCCGCGTCATGAATATGTGGTGTCAACATGGTGGACTTATCATGTTCACCGCACGCATGCCTGGGTTTGCTACCGCACATGAGAAGACTGGTATCACCGTAGAAGAATACTGGCAACAAAAAAAAGCTGACGGTGGCCCATTGGATGCAGGAATACACTTCTACTGGTCACGATCTGGACATGTTTTTCCCGAGCGATTACTAAAAAATGGTTTTCCTACAGATGTCAGATCAGGTGGTCATGCTGTATTGTTCGTCTTGCGAGATATACTGCGAGGACAAGAAGGAATACAAGACCATCTCTGCCGTGCAGCTCACCATGAAGGTAAAAAAAGTGGAAGAAAAAAAACGAAAAGCACACCTCCCTGTGAACAACAGGTTGCCCTCCTTGATGGCGGAAGTCGACAATGGTGGGACATTACAAAAAATGGTTTTGTAAAAATGCATACCCTCTATATTCCACAAGGGTGCAGGGACTGGAACCATTGTACGTTTTGTCCAATCCCTCATGCAGTTGAGGAGTACGAACAGATGTTTTACGGAGGACAGCATGTTTCTGACTCGGAAATTGTGTCCTTGTTCAATAAATCTCTTACGTACGCAATAGAAGCGCATGGTGCTATACACACACTCTGTCTCTTTAATGCAGGGAGTTTTTTATCAGATGTAACTAATCCTCCCCATATACGGGAACAGATTATCGATCTGGTGTGTCAGGTACCATTGCTTTCGCGTCTTATCATAGAAACTCGCGCAAACTATGTGACGGAAAAGTGCATGCACACAATCTGTGCCAAACTTGGGAAAAGTAACATTGACTTGACTGTTCGCATAGGTGTTGAAACCCAGAACGAAGCACTTCGTCAAAAAATATTGAGGAAAGGACAATCCGACAAAATATTACGAAAAGCTGTCCACATTATCCATACATACGGCGCCCTGGTGGGTGGATACGTTCTCTTGAATCCCGCCCCGTTTAGCAAAATAAAAGCTTTACTGGATTTACCTGCTGAAACAAGTGAAGACGATATTCTCACCTGGGCTGAGGAGGAAGCTTCTCGAAGTCTTGATTTTGTTCTTGGTCACAGCATGCATGACTTGAATATGGATGAGGCATATTTCTGTAGTACCAATGTGGGGACTGGCACTGCCCTTACAAGAGCGTGGAAAAAAAATGATTTTCACCCTGCTACATTACGATCCGTTTGCAGAGTCCTCCGTTATGGAATAACCTCATACGGAGCACGTGTCCATATGTTACCTTTTACGGACGAGCGTACGTATTTGGCAGTTCCGTCAAACCACGTTCGCGAAGGCATCGCTCCAGATTTATCCAATGCTTTCGCATGCGATGAACATGTTCATGCAATACTTGATACCTACCGCGCTACTATGAATCCTCACGTTCTCGTAGAATATCCTTGTGATTGTAACAACAAGTAATACGCGAAACTTCTTCCCAGCCATGTTGCTTTATACACATGGCTGGCTTTTAAATTTAGATATTTTTCATGTACAATGCAATTATACAGACGGCGAGCTAAGAGTATTCTTTGCCGTTGTTAAAAGTTAAGTTATCTTTTTTGGTGCCCTACACAAAATGTCTCTCGTAGTATTGCTCATACAATTCGTTCCATTTTGCTAGGGCGCTTGAACTTCATCTGTTTGCATAAGTCCTATACAAAGAATGTATGATTCCACTCATTAGTACGGTTATCATTGTTTTAATTATTACTATTTTAGGAATTTTTTCATTCCTCTCCAACCCCACTGAGCGTACAAACAGATACTTCGCTGTATCGTCCGGTTTTCTTGCCTTGTGGCTGGTCGTGAACTTCCTAGAAAACGAACCATCACTAGTAGGATACGAATCATTGCCTATTTTTTTACGATTGGATTTTGCACTAGCTATTACCTACTTTTTTATCTGGTTTGCTTTTTGTTACTCGTTCACACTCAGACCTTTTCCTGCCCTGGGAAAATACAAAATATTTTCTGTACTCACACTTAGTACCCTGCTTTTGGTTGGTCTTTCACTATTTACAGACACTATTCTTACCAATATTACTTTTGATGATTCAATTCAGTTTACCAGAGGCTCATTATGGTGGCTCTACGTCTTTCAAATGACGGGGACTGCAGTGGGAAGCATCCTCCTCCTACTCCTAGGGAAACACAATGCAAAAAAAGCAAACCATAAAATTCTTATTCGTCAGATTAATCTCGTTATTCTTGGATTTAGTATTGCAGCAGGAAATGGACTGATAATTAATTTAATTCTGCAACCCTTTTTCCCAACAAGTATTGCAGTGGCTCGATATGGAATATATGGTGTTGTAGTTTTAGTAGTACTCACCAGTTACGCAGTTGCTCGCTATCAGTTCTTTGATATAAAACTGGCAATAATACGAACTTTTAGTTTTTTTACTCTCTCTCTTGCGATAATGCTCCTCTATGTCTATGCACTCATCATTGGGATGTCGTACTTATTTGATAAGGAATTTGCTCCTGATTTTATTTTTGTAAGTGTTATTTTGACAACCATCGTTGCCTTAAGCTTCCACCCACTTCAAAAAAATATCGCCAGGCTTACTAGGCATCTTTTTTACAAAAATTACTATGACCCGGAAAAACTTTTTTCCGAACTCACCCACATTATGGCGTCACACATCAATATCGATGTCATGACTACGTCACTCTTGCACACTCTGGAATCAACTCTTCACCTAACAGGAGTTGCTTTTATGGTATATAAAAAAGACGGAACCTTTGATCTTAAAATTAGTGGCACTGCCCATCATGATCATTATCTCGAAAGAACGGAAGCGGAAAAAATAGATGAACTATACAGACAACATTTCCCCTACCCTGAAGGAATGAAAATGTATAGATACCAGGACATAGTCGACGAATCTACCAAAGAGCTTTTTCGTGCTTTACACATTGAACTTATTATCCCTATTATCAAGGCTGACAAAATTACCACCTTGTTTATACTTGGTACGAAAAAATCTGGTCAAGCGTACTCACCACAAGATTTGGAATTTCTAGGTATTTTTGCGAATCAAGTTGGTATAGCAATTCAAAATGCATTGGCCTATCGAGAGATTGTTGAGTTTAACTCGGTGTTGGAAGCTCGTGTGAATGAACGTACGAAACAGCTAGAGGAAGCTCAAGCGGAAAAGTTACAAGAAGCACTTGCGGTCACGAAGCTTAAAGATGAGTTCGTGTTTATCGCTACACATGAGCTCAGAGCCCCGCTAACAGCGATACTGCTCCTTTTAGAGATGACGTCCAGAGATGAGGCACACTTGCCTCTACCACTCAGGTCAAACTTAGATTCTATACGTGAGGCGAGTAACCACCTTAACCAGCTCATTGATGACCTATTAGAAATCGCACGCTCTGAATCCTCGCCAACAATACAACCCACACAGACAGTAGACCTGGTTACCTTGGTGCAACAAGCAGAGCAAGTAATCCATCCTCTTGCTGACGCACGAGGCATATCCATTTCCTATGTACATGCTAATACACCACATGCTGTATTAGCACACAAAGAAAAGCTTAAAGAGGTTGTAACAAACCTCATAAGTAATGCAATCAAGTACAATAAACCAAACGGCAGAATTACGATTACCTTTACAGAAAACAAGGATTCGATTACCACAGAAATTTCTGATACTGGCTACGGCATACCAGAGCAATACCACAACAAAATTTTTGAAAAGTTCTTTCGAGCTACGAGTAAAGAGGTGGAGGAAATAACGGGAACAGGTTTGGGACTTTTTATTTCAAAAATGTTACTGGAAAAAATGGGAGGATCTATCACCTTCTCTTCAATAGAACACGAAGGTAGCACCTTTTCTTTTACCCTTAGAAAAAGCAGCAATGAACTCAAAGATACAGGAAACTCTGCATAAGTCATAAGTATGGTATTCTAGTAAGGACCATGATGAAAAGTAAGAAACGATATGTATAAAAAAAAGATACTTCTTGCGGAAGACAATCAATTCATCCTTAGAAGTTTTAAACATTTACTCAGTGAGCAAGGTTACGAAGTTGACACAGTATGTGATGGAGCCTTGGTTGTGTCTATCGTAAAAGAATTTCAACCTGATGTCCTTGTACTGGATTTGATACTTCCCAACATAAATGGTTTTGATATTCTCAAAGAACTTCGTTCATCCAAAGAATTTGATACACTTCCAATTATTGTTGCCACCAGTCTCGGTCAAAACGAAGACAAAGAAATCGTTATGAATTTGGGTGCAACTGACTACATAATCAAGTCCCAGATTACCGGTAAGGATCTGGTGGACAAAATTACCAAGGTTCTTGAGTAGCAAGAGAAAAAGAAGGTCGGTCCCTTCTTATTTCATTTGCTTGGGACCTCGTTATCATAAGAGACCCAGCACCAGAACAGAATTCGATGCTGGGCTTCCTCACTGTTATAGATAGAAACGAGAGTGCCATGAGTGAGTTTACTCACTCATGGCACTCGAGTGCTCTATCAATCTGCTTTGCATATAGACGGCAGCGAGAGGTGTTGCGAAAAAGTGTTCTTCTTGGTCTCACAGTTCTAACGCAACAATGATTGTACTGCTTCGTAAGGTGTTTTCCAATCAAGTACTTTCCTTGGTCTTGTGTTGAGTAGAAACTCTGC